>NZ_AJFC01000110.1:0-3506 GCF_000256505.1 Rhodococcus sp. P14
CCCGTACAGCGCGACTCCGGGCAGGTGCGGCGCGAGTCCCGTGTAGCACCACGACATTCCGCTGATCGGGTGGACGCAGAACAGCGGGGTGCCGTCGGGGCGTCCCGCGAGCGGCACCAGGGTGGCGAGCGGGTCGGTGTCGTCGCCGCCGTGGTCGATCCGGTCGGCGAGGTCGGCGACGGTCGGCGCGGTGAGCAGCCAGTCGAGCGGGACGTCGCGGTCGAGCGCGGCCCGCAGGTCGGCGGCGACGGCGACGGCGCCGAGCGACGTGCCGCCGAGATCGAAGAACCCCAGGTCGGCGGACACGGGCCGGTCGAGGTGCCGGGCGAACACCTCGGCGACCACTTCGGCCGTCGGGCCGGCGGGCGGCACGAAACCGTGTGCGGGGACGCCGAAGTCGGGTCGGGGCAGCGCGGCGCGGTCGACCTTGCCGGACGGCAGCAGCGGCAGCGCGTCGACGACGGTGATCGCGGCGGGCCGCAGCGGCCGCGGCAGCTGCGCGGCCGCGTGGGACCGCAGCGCGGCGGCGTCGGCCCCGCCCTGCACGTAGGAGACGAGGACGGTCTCGCCCGTGGGGCCGGGCACGGCGACGGTGACGGCGGCGTCGACGTCGTCGGCGGCGGTGAGCACGGCGTCGATCTCGGCGGGTTCGACGCGGATGCCGTGCAGCTGGATCTGCTCGTCGACGCGGCCGACGACGTCGAGTTCGCCGGCGGCGGTGACGCGGGCGAGGTCGCCGGTGCGGTACAGCCGCCCGCCCGGCGCGCCGTACGGGTCGGTGACGAATCGTGTTGCGGTGAGCCCGCTTCGGCGGTGGTAGCCGCGGGCCAGGCTCGGCCCGGTCACGTACAGCTCCCCGATCACCCCGGCCGGGACGGGGTGCAGGCGCGCGTCGAGGACGTGGGCGGTGGCGCCGGCGACGACGGTCCCGGCGGTGGGCCGGGCGCCGGGGGCGAACGGGCCGCCGAACGACACGGCGATCGTGAACTCGGTGGGCCCGTACCCGTTGAGCAGCCGGTGCCGCTGCCAGCGTTCGACGACGGGCGCGGTGAGCGCCTCGCCCTCGGACAGCACGGTGACCGGGCGCGGCAGCGCGTCCGGGTCGAGGGTGGCCAGCACGGAGGGGGTGGCGACGACGTGGGTGACGTGCTCGGCGGCGATCAGCTCCTGCAGCGCCCCACCGGCATACACGTGGTCGGGGGCGACGACGAGGGTCGCGCCGTGCGCGTGGGCGGTGAGCAGTTCGAACACCGCCGCGTCGAAGGTGTGCGACGCGGCCTGCAGCACCCGGCTGCCGGGCGTGATGCCGAGGACGTGCGCGTCGGCGACGGCGGTGAGGCCGCGGTGCGGCACGGCGACGCCCTTGGGGGCGCCGGTGCTGCCGGAGGTGTAGATCAGGTACGCGGTGTCGTCGGGGTGCGGCTCGGCGGCGACATCCGGGGCATCGTCTTCGGACTCGCCGGCGGTCAGGTCCAGCCAGTCGATGCCCTCCCCCGCCGGGGCCACGCCCGGCACGGTCAGGCCGACGGTGGCGCCGCTGTCGCGCAGCACGGTCGCGACGCGGGCGGGCGGCTGCGCCGGGTCGACGGACACCCACGCCGCACCGGCCTTCGCGACGGCCCACACCGCGAGCGGCCAGTACTCCCCGCGCGGCACGGCCACCGCGACCACGCCGGTCACGCCGCGGGCGCGCAGCCGTGCGGCGACGGAGGCGGCGCGGGCGTCGAGCCCGGCGTAGGTCCAGGCGACGGTTCCGGCGCGCACGGCGATGGCGCCGGGGTGGGCGCGGACGGTGGCGGCGAGGATCTGCGGCAGCGTCCGCGGCGGCGCGGCGGGCGCGGTCAGCGGTGCGGGGGCGGGGACGGCGAGATCGCCGACGGCGACGGCGGGGTCGTCGAGCGCGGCGCCGAGCAGCGCGAGGTACTCGTCCAGCAGCGCCTCGGCGGTGCCGGCGTCGAACAGGTCGGTGGCGTACACGAGACGCACGTCGACGCCGTCGTCGCCGCGGTCGGTGACGTCGACGGTGAGGTCGAACTGGGCGGCCGGGGCGCCGGCGTCGAATTCGCGCACGCGCAGCCCGGGCAGCTGCGGCAGGTCCTCGCCTGCGGGCACGGTGCGGTGGGCGAGCAGCACCTGGAACAGCGGGTGGTGGGTGCCGCGGGCCGGCGCGACCCGCGCGACGACCTGATCGAACGGGACGTCCGCGTGGGCGAGGGCGTCGAGGTCGGTGGTGCGGACGCGGCGCAGCAGGTCCGCGAACGGCTCGGTGCCGTCGACGGTGGTGCGCAGGGTGAGGGTGCCGACGAACATGCCGACGAGGGCGTGCAGGCGCGGGTCGGCGCGTCCGGCGACGGCGGTGCCGACGGCGATGTCGGCGCGGCCGCTGCGGCGGGCGAGCAGCGCGGCGAGCACGGCGTGCAGCACCATGAACCCGGTGGCGTCGTGGGCGCGCGCGACGTCGCGCACGCGGCGGTGGGTGGCGGCGTCGAGGTGGGCGGTGACGGCGCCGCCGACGTGGCTGGGCCGCGCGGGCCGGGGCCGGTCGGTGGGCAGCGGCAGCGGCGTGTCGGGCAGGCCCGCGAGAGTCGTTGCCCAGTGGTCGAGTTGGCGGGCGGCGAGGCTGTCCGGGTCGGCGGGGTCGCCGAGCAGGTCGTGGTGCCAGCGGGCGTAGTCGCGGTAGCGGACGGGCAGCGGCCACCAGATCGGGGCGGCGCCGGCGACGCGGGCCGCGTAGGCGTGCTGCAGGTCGGTCAGCAGCGACGCGACCGAGCCGCCGTCGAACGCGATGTGGTGCACGGCCGCGGCGAGCACCCGTTCGCCGGCGCCGAGGTCGATCAGCCGGATCCGCAGCGGCGCCTCGGCGGTGAGGTCGAACGGCGCGGTGAACACCTCCGTCACGGCGGCGGTCACGTCGGTGCCCGGAACCGTCTCGAGCACAGGCGGATCCACCACGGTGGCGACGCCGTCGGGGTAGGCGGTGCGCAGCACCTCGTGCCGGTCGGCGACGTCGGCGACCGCGGCGGCCAGCGCGGCGGTGTCGAGGTCGCCGCTCAGGTGCAGCGCGACGGGCACGGTGTACGCGGCGCTGCGCGGTTCGGCGCGGCCGAGCAGCCACAGCCGTTGCTGCGCGGGGGCGAGCGGGGTGGGGGTGTCGTCGTCGTAGCGGCGCAACGGGATCCGGGTGGTGTCGCCGTCGCGCAGGTGCGCGGCGAGTGCCGCGAGCGTGGGGGCCTGCAGCACCGCGCGGGCGGGCACGTCGACGCCGAAGGCGTCGGCGAGGCGGGCGGCGAGGACGACGGCGGACAGCGAGTCGCCGCCGGCGGCGAGGAACCCGGCGTGGATGTCGGGCCGGGCACCGAGCACGCTCTCGGCGACGGTGACGACGAGGTCCTCGACATCGGTGAGGGGCCGGTCGTCGGCGGCGTCGTCGCGGGCGGTGTCGAGTTCGTGCAGGGCGGCGACGTCGAGTTTGCCGTTGACGGTGGTCGGCAGCTGCGGCAGCAGCC
>NZ_AJFC01000111.1:0-802 GCF_000256505.1 Rhodococcus sp. P14
TGTCGTCGACGTCCGGGTCGGCGGCGGCGAAGGCGACGAGCGCGCCACCGGAGGCCAGCACGACGGCGTGCCGGATGCCGGGCTGCGCGAGCAGGGCGGCCTCGAGTTCGCCGGGTTCGATGCGCACGCCGCGGACCTTGAGCTGCCGGTCGGTGCGGCCCCGGAAGGCGAGGGTGCCGTCGGGGCGGCGGTGCACGAGGTCGCCCGTGCGGTAGCGGCGGGTGCCGCCGGGCGCGGCGACGAACCGCTGCGCGGTGAGGCCGGGGGCGCCGAGGTAGCCGAGCGCGACGGACGTCCCGGCCAGGTACAGCTCGCCGACGGCGTCGTCGGGCACCGGGCGCAGCCGCGCGTCGAGGACGTGCGCGACGGTGCCGGGGACGGGCCGGCCGATGCCGCCGCGGCCGTCGACGTCGGCGAGGGTCGCGACGATGGTGGCCTCGGTGGGACCGTACGCGTCGAGCATGTGCCGGGCCGCCGCACCCGAGCCCTGGGTCCAGCGGGCGGCGAGCGCGGGCGGCAGGGTTTCGCCGCCGGAGGCGACGACCCGCAGGTCGGGCAGCTGCTGCGGGTCGAGGGTGCCGAGCACCGCGGGGGTGGACAGGTAGTGGGTGATGCGCTGGGTGCGCAGCAGGTGCTGCAGGTCCGCGCCCGCGTACACCTCCGGCGGGGCGACGACGAGGGTCGCGCCGGTGGTGTGGGCGAGCAGGAGCTCGAGCAGGGCCGCGTCGAACGCCGGGTGGTAGCCCTGCAGCACGCGGTCGCCGGGTCCGACGCGGTAGCGGCGGGGGGGGGGGGGGGGGGG
>NZ_AJFC01000112.1:0-11040 GCF_000256505.1 Rhodococcus sp. P14
GCGGCGCGAGACCGGTGTGGGTGACGGCGACGCGTTTGGGAGCGCCGGTCGAACCGGACGTCGACACGACGTACGCGACGTTCGCCGGGGCGGGCTCGTCGGCGGCACTGAAGGCGGCACTGGTGGAGGCGGCGCTGGTGAAGGCGGCGCCGGTCTTGGTGATCGCCCACAGCCGCAGCACGTGGTCGAGGCCGCGGGGCCGATCGATCGGGATCACGGTGCCGGGGCCGGCGCCGGCGGCGCGCAGCTCGTCGGCGAGCGCGTCGGAGCGGGCGTCGAGTTCGCGGTAGGTCAGCGCGGTCTCGCCCTCGCGCAGCGCTTCCCGGTCGGGGTGCGCGGCGGCGGTGGCGCGCAGCAGCTCGGGCAGCGTGCGGGCGGGGACGGGGTCGGCTCCGGTCAGCGGGGCGGCGGGCCGGGCGACGGGCAGGTCGCCGACGAGCGCGTCGGGTGCGGCGACGACGTGCCGCAGGACGGCGACGAATCGGTCGGCGAGCCGGCGCGCGGTGGGTCCGGCGAACCGGGACGCGTCGTGCACGAGGGTGCCGGTGTAGCCGTCCGCGGCGGGCGCGAGCGCGAACTGCAGGTCGAACTTCGGCGCGCCGGCGAGGACTTCCTGCGCCTCGACGGTGAGGTCCCCGATCCGGACGGGGTCGAGGGTGAAGTCCTGCAGGGCGAGCGCGACCTGCGGGGCGCGGCCGGACAGGCCGGCGAGGATCTGCTCGTAGGGCACCCCGGCGTGGTCGAGGGCGGCGACGTCGAAGTCGCGGACCTGCGCGAGCAGCCCGGCGAACGGCATGTCGGGTTCCACGCGGGCGCGCAGCACGAGAGTGTCGAGGAACGGGCCGACGAGCTGTTCGACCTGCGCCCAGCGGCGGGCGGAGACGACGGCGGCGACGGCGACGTCGTGGCCGGCGCCGACGCGGGCGAGCAGCACCGACAGCGCGGCGTGCAGCACCATGAACTCGGTGGCGCCGTGGGCGCGGGCGAGCGCGGCGATCCCGGCGCGCACGTCGGCGGGCACCTCGAACGCGACGGTCTCCGCCACTGCCTCGGAAGTGGTTGTTTCCGTAGGTAGTTCGACGGGGTCGAGGCCGTCGAGGGCGCGTCGCCAGTGCGCGACGTCCGGCTCGGGGATCCCGCGGGTCTGTTCCCACAGCGCGTAGTCGGCGTACTGCAGCGGCAGCGGCTCCCACCGCGGCGGCTGCCCGGCCGCGCGGGCGGCGTAGGCGACGGCGAGGTCGCGCAGCAGCGGCGCGAGCGACGCCCCGTCCGCCGCGGCATGGTCGACCGCGAGCCGCAGCCGCCGGGCGCTGCCGGCCTCCTCGAGGTCCCAGTGGACACCGCGGTCCGCGAGGACCTGGTGCGGGCCCTGCTCGTCGACGACGATGCGGGTGCGCAGGATCTCGTGCCGCGCCACGACGTCGTCGAGCGCGGCCTCGAGGGCGGGCACGTCGAGGGGTCCGGTCAGGTGCACGTCGGCGCGCAGCCGGTAGGCGTCGGGGTCGAGGCGGCTCAGTCCCCACAGGCGGTGTTGCGCCCGGCTCAGCGGGATCCGGTCGGGGCGGGGGTGGACGGGCACCGGCCCGGTGTCGGCGTCGAGTCCGCCGGCGTCGAGCGCGGCGGCGAGGGACTCGACGGTGGGGTGTTCGAAGATCAGCCGCAGCGGCACCGCGGTGCCGGTCTCCTCGCGGAGCCGGCCGACGAGGACGGTGGCGAGCAGCGAGTTGCCGCCGACGGCGAAGAAGTCGTCGCCGCGGCCGGGGTCGGTTCCGGTCAGTTCGCCGAAGATCCGCGCGACGAGGGTCTCGGTGTCGGTGCCGGGTTCGTCGCGGCCGCCGAGGTCGGGTGCGGGCAGCCGCGCGACGTCGAGCTTGCCGTGCGCGGTGCGCGGGACCGCGTCGAGCGGCACGACGGCGACGGGCACGAGATGGGCGGGCAGGCTGCGGCGCAGCTGCCGGCGCGCGTCGTCGGCGTCGACGCCGGCGGGCACGACGTAGGACACGAGCGCCCCGTCGCGCACGACGGTCGCCGCCTGCCGCACCCCGGCCACCCCGCGCAGCGCGGCATCGACCTCCCCCGGCTCGATCCGCACCCCGCGGAGCTTGACCTGATCGTCGCTGCGCCCGACGAACCGCAAGGCGACTCCGTCGCCGGTGTGTCCTTTGGGCTGCCCTGGCCGCCCAAAGGACACACCGGCCCAGCGGGCCAGGTCGCCCGTGCGGTACCGGCGACGACCGCCGGCCGCGGCGACGAACCGGGTCGCGGTGCGGCCGGGATCGCCGCGGTAGCCGTCGGCGAGCCGCTCCCCCGCCAGGTACAGCTCCCCCGCGACGCCGGGGGGCACGGGCCGCAGCCGCTCGTCGAGCACGACGGCCTCGACCCCGCGCACGGGAGTGCCGATCACGACGTCCGCTCCGGGCGTCAGCGGCGACGAACAGGTCGCGAAGACGGTCGCCTCGGCGGGGCCGTACCCGTTGTAGAGGCGACGGCCCGCGCCCCACCGCGCGACGAGCTCGTCGCGCACGGCCTCGCCGCCGAGCATGAGCACCCGCAGGTCCGGCAGCGCGCGCGACGGCACCGTCGCCAGCGCCGACGGGGTCAGGCAGGCGTGGGTGATGCGCTCACGCGCGAGCAGGTCGGCGAGGGCGTCGCCACCGTAGGCGTCGGCCCCGGCGACGACGAGGGTCGCGCCGGACGCCCCGGCGACGAGCAGCTCGAGCATCGCCGCGTCGAAGCTCGGCGACGCGACGTGCAGCACGCGGTCGCCGGGCGCGGCGGCGAACAGTTCCGCCAGGTCCTCGACGAGGGCACTGACGCCGCGGTGGGTGATGCTGACGCCCTTGGGGTTTCCGCTGGTACCGGAGGTGAACACCAGGTACGCGGGCGCGCCCGGATCCGGGTCGGCCACCGCGACGGCGCCGTCGCAGCTGTCGGCGACGTCGAGCCAGGTCACGGCGGCGGGCAGCGACCCGAGGTGCGCGGCGCCGGTGACGCCGACCCTCGTGTCGGCGAGCATTCCGGCGAGCCGCGCGGCGGGCTGGACCGGGTCGACGAGCATCGGCGCGGCCCCGAGCCGCGCGATCCCCCACACGGCGACGACGGCGTCGAGCGAGCGGGGCAGGGCGCACGCGACGGCCGCGCCGGGCCGGACACCGGCGGCGTGCAGCCTCGCGGCGAGCGCCTCGGCGCGCGAGAGGAGTTGCGGATACGTCAGGTCCGTGTCGCCGTCGCGCACGGCGACACCGCCGCCGCCGCGGGAGGCGCCGTCGGCGAGCCACTGCCACAGCGTGCGCGCCGGGGCGGGCTCGGGCCCGGCGGCGGGGACGAGCGCGGCCCGCTCCGGCTCGGTGAGCAGGTCGATGTCGCCGATCCGCACGGCCGGGTCGGCGACGACGGCACGCAGGATCGCGACGTACCGGTCGGCGAACGCGGCGACGGTGCCGGCGTCGTACAGGTCGGTGGCGTAGACAAATTCGAGGTCGACGTCGGTGCCGGTCTCGGTGACGACGAGCTGGAGGTCGAAGTTGGCGTGTTCGTCGGCCACCGGCAGCACCCGCGCGGTCAGGCCGGGCAGCTCGAACGCGTCGACGGTGGGGCGCCGCAGCGACAGCGCGACCTGGAACAGCGGGTGCCGGGCGGGGTTGCGGGCCGGGTTGAGGCGCTCGACGAGGGTCTCGAACGGCGCGTCGGGGTGGGTGTAGGCGGCCAGGTCCCGGGCGTGGACGTCATTGAGCAGGTCGGCGAAGCCGGCGTCCGGGTCGACGGGCGTGCGCAGCACGAGGGTGCCGGCGAACATGCCGACGAGGTCGTCGAGCTGCGGGTCGCCGCGCCCCGCGACAACGGTGCCGACGGCGATGTCGCCCCCGGCGCCGTGCCGGGCCAGCAGCACCGCCAGCGCCGCGTGCAGCACCATGAACGTCGTCGCGCGGCCCTCCCGCGCGAGCCGCGAGACCCCCTCGGCGACGACGGGATCGACCGTCGTGCGGTGGGTGGCGCCGCGCCCGGTGGGGCGCGCGGGCCGGGGCCGGTCCCCGGGCAGGGTCACCTCGTCGGGCAGGCCGGCGAGCACACTCGTCCAGTGTTCGAGCTGCGCGTCGACGCCGGCGCGCTGCCAGCGGCTGAAGTCGGTGTACTGCACGGGCAGCGGCGCCCACCGCGGTTCGTGCCCGGCGAGGCGGGCGGTGTAGGCGTCGACGATGTCGCGCAGCAGCGGGGTGAGCGACCATTCGTCGGCGGCGATGTGGTGCACCACCACCGCGAGCACGTGCCGCCGCGGCGCGAGCCGGTACAGCCGCATCCGCACGGGCGGCTCGTCGGTGAGGTCGAATCCGGGGGCGGCGAACTCGCGGACGAACTCGGCGAGTCCGTCGGCGGGCACGGCGACGGGTTCGAGGGCCGGTCGCGCGGCGGGCCGCACCACCTGCGCGGTGGGGTCGGGGTAGACGGTGCGCAGGGTGCGGTGCCGGCCGAGGACGTCGGCGACGGCGGTGGTGAGCGCGGCGACGTCGAGTCGGCCGTCGAGGCGCACCGCGAACGGCAGGTTGTAGCTGCCGGATTCGGGGTCGAGCCGGTTGACGAACCACAGTCGCTGCTGCGCCGGGGACAGCGGCGCGGGGGTGTCGTCGCCGGCCGCGACGAGCGGGGCGCGGCGGCGGGGGGTGCCGGCGCGGGCGGCGAGCAGGGCGGCGAGGTCGGTGACGGTGGGGGCGGCGAACACGTCGCGGACGGTGACGTCGACGTCGGCGATGTCGGCGAGGCGCCCGGCGAGGCGGGTCGCGAGCAGCGAGTTGCCGCCGAGGTCGAAGAAGTCGTCGTCGGCGCCGACGGGTCCGGCGGCGAGCAGTTCCCGGTACACCTCGGCGACGAGGTCCTCGAGCGGCCCGTGCGGGGCGAGGCCACCACCGGGTGCGACGGTGGGCGCGGGCAGCGCGGCCCGGTCGAGTTTGCCGTTGGCGGTGCGGGGCAGCGCGTCCAGCGCGACGGCGGCGGCGGGCACGAGGTAGTCGGGCAGGGTGCGGCGCAGCTCGCGCAGCGCCGCGGTGGGCGTGCCGCCGACGAGGTAGGCGACGAGCCGGTCGTCGCGCAGCACCACCACGGCCTGGGTGACGCCGTCGCAGCGCAGCAGCGCGGCCTCGATCTCGCCGGGTTCGATGCGGTAGCCGCGCAGTTCGAGCTGGTCGTCGGCGCGGCCCCGGTGGTGCAGCACGCCGTCGCGGCCGCGGCGGCCGAG
The DNA here is from genome assembly GCF_000256505.1 of Rhodococcus sp. P14. Classification (NCBI taxonomy): domain Bacteria; kingdom Bacillati; phylum Actinomycetota; class Actinomycetes; order Mycobacteriales; family Nocardiaceae; genus Rhodococcus; species Rhodococcus sp. P14. Next base: position 5,231 of record NZ_AJFC01000112.1, read on the forward strand.
GTCGCCGGTCCGGTAGCGGCGGGTGCCGCCGGGCGCGGCGACGAACCGCGCGGCGGTGAGGGCGGGGCGGTCGCGGTAGCCGCGGGCGAGTTGCGTTCCGGCGACGTAGAGTTCGCCGACGGTGCCGGGCGGGGTGCGGCGCAGCGACCGGTCGAGGATCTGCACGTCGAGCCCGGGCAGGGGCCGGCCCACGCCGGGCCGGTCGGCGGGTCCGCGGGTGACGTGCACGGTGGTCTCGGTGATGCCGAACATGTTCACCGCGCGCACGTGGGGCCGGTCCGCGAGCCACGGCCGGACCTGCTCGGGGTCGAGGGCCTCGCCGCCGAAGATCAGCAGCCGCACCGTGTTCAGCGGGGTGTCGACGGTGGCGAGCTGGTGGAACGCGGTGGGGGTCTGGTTGAGGACGGTGACACCCTCGCCGTCGAGCAGCGCGGCGAGGGCGCCGGGGTCGCGGGCGGTGTAGTGGTCGACGACGACGAGCCGGCCGCCGGTGGTGAGCGCGCCCCACATCTCCCACACGGAGAAGTCGAAGGCCGGGGAGTGGAACAGCGTCCACACGTCGCGCGGCCCGAACCCGAACTCGGCGGTGGCGGCGAACACCGCGGCGGCCGCCTCGTGGCTCACGAGCACGCCCTTGGGGGTGCCGGTGGAGCCGGAGGTGTAGATCAGGTACGCGCCCGCCCCGGCCGGGACGGTCGCGTCGTATCCCCCGCCGCCGTCCAGGCGTTCCCGCAGGTCCAGCGAATCCATCTGCAGCACAGGCGCATCCGTGTCGACCGCGAAGCTCGTGTCGCACAGCACCGCGGCGGGGGCAGCGTCGTCGAGCAGGGACCGCAGCCGCGCCGGCGGGTGGGTGACGTCCAGCGGCAGGTACACGGCGCCGGCGCGGGCGACGGCGAGGATCGCCACCACCAGGTCGAGCGAGCGGGGCAGCGCGACGGCGACGACGTCCTCGACGCCGAGTCCGCGCTCGGCGAGCAGCGCGGCGAGCGCCCCGGAGCGGGCGTGCAGCTGCCCGTAGGTCAGGGTGTCGTCGCCGTGGGTGAGCGCGATCGCGTCGGGCCGGCGCCGGGCCTGGTCGGCGACGAGCGCGGGCAGCGTGGCCGTCGCCGGGGCCGTCCGGGGTGCGGAGGTGTCGCCGTCCGGGCCGAGCAGGTCGATGTCGCCGATCGCGGCGGCCGGGTCGGCGGTGACGACGTCGAGGATGCGCAGCAGGAACGGCGCCCACCCCGCGACGGTGTCGTGGTCGAACAGGCCGCGGTCGTAGGTCAGCACCCCGTCGAGGCCGGTGGGGGTGCCCGCGTCGGAGCGGTTCTCGCGGACGGTCACCTCGAGGTCGAATCGGGCCGTGCCGGTGGACAGCTCGCGCACACCGGTGACGTCGGGCAGGTCGAGCCCGTCCAGCGCGAAGCTCTCGTAGGCGAGCATCACCTGGAAGATCGGATGGTGGCCCGCGGTCGAGGCACCGAGCGCGTCGACGACCCGGTCGAACGGCACGTCGGCGTGGGCGAACGCGTCGAGGTCCACGCGGCGGGCGTCGGCGAGCAGTTCCGCGAACGTCGCGCGGGCCGGCACGGGCAGCCGCAGCGCGACGGTGCCGACGAACATCCCGACGACGTCGTCGAGCATCGGGTCGATGCGCCCGGAGACGGCGGTGCCGACGGTGACATCCTCGGTGGCGGCGAGCGTCGCGAGCAGCACGGACAGCGCGGCGTGCACGACCATGAACGTCGTCGCGTCGTGGGCGCGGGCGAGCTTGTCGACGGCGGCGTGCAGTTCGGCGGGCACCGAGAAGGTCACGCGCCCGGCGGTGGAGTCGCCGTCGCCGCGGGGCCGGTCGGTGGGCAGGGCGAGCAGCGGCGGGGCGCCGGCGAGGGTGCGGGTCCAGTGGGCGAGTTGCCGGGCGGCGAGGCTGTCGGGGTCGGCGGGGTCGCCGAGCAGGGTGTGCTGCCAGCGGGCGAAGTCGCGGTAGGTGACCGGCAGCGGCGGCCACGCGGGGCTGCGTCCGTCGCGCCGGGCGGCGTAGGCGACGGCGAGGTCGCGGCCGAGCGGCAGCAGCGACAGGCCGTCGACGGCGACGTGGTGCAGCACCACCGCGAGGGTGTACCCGGCGGCGGTGCGGTACAGGCGGGTGCGCAGCGGCGGGTCGACGGTGAGATCGAAACCGGCGCGGGCGAAGTCGGCGAAGTCGAGGTCGGCGGCGTCGACATCGGTGGGTCCCGCGTAGGGCTCGAGGTCGAGGTCGATGCGCTCCAGCACCTGCTGCGCCGGGCCGTCCGGGCCGTCGGGGTGCACGGTGCGCAGCGCGGCGTGCCGGGCGAGCACGTCCGCGGCGGCGGCCGCGAGGGCGTCGAGGTCGGTGCCGGCGTCGAGGTCGACGACGAACGCGATGTGGTCGCCGGGGGCGGCGTCGGCGACGTCGAACCGGTTGGCGAGCCACATCCGCTGCTGGGCGGGGGCGAGCGGCACCGGGCCGGTGTCGCCAGTCGGCAGCAGCGGCAGGCGTTCGCCGCTGAGCGGATCGGCGACGGCGGCAGCGAGACCGGCGACGGTGGGGTGCTCGAAGATCTCCCGCACGCCGACGCGGTGGCCGGCGACGGTGCCGAGCCGCGCGGCGAGCTGGGTGGCGAGCAGCGAGTTGCCGCCGAGCGCGAAGAAGTCGTCGTCGGCGGCGACGGCGGGCAGGTCCAGCAGGTCGGCGACGACCCCGGCGACGAGTTCCTCGGCGGCGCTGCGGTATCCGGCCGGGGCGCCGGGGGCGACGACGGGCTCGGGCAGCGCGGCGCGGTCGATCTTGCCGGTGCTCGTGAGCGGCAGCGCGTCGAGGACGGTGACGGTGGCGGGCACCATGTGCCGCGGCAGCCGCGCGGCCGCGAACTCCCGCAGCTCGGCCGGGTCGAGGCGGGCGGGGTCGGGTCCGTACACATACGCGGCGAGCGCGTCGCCCCGCACGACGGTGACGGCCGCGGCGACCGCCGGGTGCCCGGTGAGGGTGGCCTCGATCTCGCCGAGCTCGATCCGGAACCCGCGCAGCTTGACCTGATGATCCACCCGCCCCACGAACTCCAGGGCGGCTCCGCCGCCCGTGCGCGTTTCTGGTAGCTCCGACGACCAGAAACGCGCACGGGTCCAGCGGACCAGGTCGCCGGTGCGGTACATGCGACCACCGCCGAACGGCGACGCGACGAACCGGCTCGCCGTCAGCCCCGGCATGCCGAGATAGCCGCGCGCGACGCCCGGCCCGAGGAGGTACAGCTCCCCGACGACGCCGACGGGAACGGGCCGCAGCCGCGGACCGAGAACGAGCGCAGTGACGCCGTCGAGGCCGGTACCGATGGTCAGCCGCTCCCCCGGCACCAGCGGCGCGCTGGCGGTGGCGAGGACGGTGGTCTCGGTGGGCCCGTACACGTTGAGCATGGTCCGGCCGGGCGCCCAGCGGGCGGCGGTCTCGGCCGGCCACGCCTCCCCGCCGACGGCGAGCACCCGCAGCGCGTCCAGACCCGACGGGTCCAGCAGGGTCGGCACGGCGGGGGTGGAGAACCAGTGCGTGATCTGTTCGGCGCGCAGCAGTTCCAGCAGCTCGTCGCCGCCGTACACGTCGGCCGGCGCGACGACGAGGGTGCCGCCGGCCGCAGCAGCCAGCAGGTACTCGAGCACCGACGCGTCGAACGCGGGCGACGCGAAGTGCAGCACCCGTGCCTGCGGGTCGAGGTCCATGCGACGACGCAGCGCCGCGACGAGCGGTGCGAGCCCCCGGTGGGTGACGACGACGCCCTTCGGCGCGCCGGTCGAGCCGGAGGTGTAGACGAGGTACGCGGCGTGGTCGGGTCGCAGCGGACGCACCCGGTCGGCGTCGGTGATCGGCCCCGACCGCGGCGATCCGGCGGCCGGGTCGATGCGGGCGACGCCGTCGGGCAGGTACGTGCCGGGCCGGGCGACGGCATACCGCACCTCGGCGTCGGCGAGCAGCCGGGCGATGCGGGACGCGGGTTGGGCGGGGTCGATTGGCACGAACGTCGCCCCGGTCAGCGCGACGGCCGCCACCGCACGCACCGAGTCCACCGACCGCGGCAGCAGGATCGCGACGCGGTCCTCCGGCCCGAGCCCGCGCTCGAGCAGGTGCCACGCCAACGGTGTTGCGGCCGGGATCAACTCGATCGGTGCACCGCCCGGCGCGACGACGTGCAGCGGGTGCGCGGCGAGCAGTTCCGGCAGCGTCGCGACCGGCCCGGCCGGGGCCACGACGATCTCGGGGGCGCCGAGGTCGAGATCGCCGACGGGTGCCTCCGGTGCGGCGACGGCCGCGTCGAGCACCGCGTGCAGCCGGGCCACCGCGTCGGCCACCGTCGCGCGTTCGAACAGCCCGCCGTCGTAGATCACCCGCCCGGCGAGCGAGCCGTCTGGCAGCTCCCGCACCGCGAGCTCCACGTCGAATCGGGCGAGACCGGAAGGGATCTCCTCGGCGCGCACGCGCAGGCCCGGCAGGTCGAGGTCGGGCACGGCGACGTTGTCGTAGGCGAGCATCACCTGGAACGGGGCGAAGCCGAGCGTGTCGACGACGCGGTCGAACGGCACCGCCGCGTGCGCGTACGCGTCGAGGTCGGTGCGACGGGCGGCGGCGAGCAGGTCGGTGAACGACGCGGCCGGGTCCACGTCGAGCCGCAGCGCGACGGTTCCTACGAACATGCCGACGAGGGCGTCGAGGTCGGGGTGTTCGCGGCCGGCGGTGCCGGAGCCGACGGCGACGTCGCGCCCGCCGGTCCACGTCGACAGCCACACGGCGACGGCGGCGTGTACCGCCATGAACGCGGTGGCGTCGTGCGCGGCGGCCAGTCGGCGAAGCGCCTCGAACCGCGCGGCGGGGACGGCGAATTCGAGTGACTCGGCCGGTCCGGGGGTGCCGGTGCGGGGACGGTCGGTGGGCACGGCGGGCGCCTCGCCCAGTCCGGCGAGGGCGGTGGTCCAGTGCGCGAGCTCGCGGGCGGCGAGGCTGTCCGGGTCGTCCTCGTCGCCGAGCAGAGCGTGGTGCCAGCGGGCGTAGTCGGTGTACTGCAGCGGCAGCGGCTCCCACCGCGGCCCGTGCCCGGCGGCGCGGGCGGTGTAGGCGGCGGCGACGTCGAGGGTCAGCGGTACGAACGACGCGCCGTCCATGGCGATGTGGTGGGCGACGACGGCGAGCACGTGCCGGTCCGGTCCCACCCGCAGCAGGCGCGCCCGCAGCGGGATGTCGGTGGTGAGGTCGAACGGCGCGGCGGCCCACTCGGCGATCAGGGCGTCCACGTCGGCGGGGTCGACGGGTTCGGCGTCGAGGTCGGGCAGCACCTCGGCGACGGGCCGGACGTGTTGGCGGGGGCCGGGTTCGGTGAACACCGTCCGCAGGATCTCGTGCCGGCCGAGGACGTCGCCGAGCGCGGCGCGCAGCGCGGCCGTGTCGAGGGTGCCGTCGAGGTGCAGCGCGAACGGCAGGTGGTAGGCGGCGGTGTCGCCGTGCGCGAGCAGCCACAGCCGGCGCTGCGCGGGGGCGAGCGGGGCGGGCGTGTCGTCGGCCGAGCGCGACGGGGCCGACACGGACGCCGCCGGTCCGGCGTCGACGGCGGCGGCGAGCGCGGCGACGGTGGGATGGTCGAACACGTCGCGCAGGTGCACGTCGCGGCCGAGGGCGGCGCCGAGCCGCGCGGCGAGCTGGGCTGCGCCGAGCGAATGTCCGCCGAGGGCGAAGAAGTTCGCGTCGGCGCCGACCGTCTCGACGCCGACGATCTCGCACATCAGCCGCGCGACGAGGGTCTCGGTGGGTCCGGCGGGGGGCCGCG
>NZ_AJFC01000113.1:0-25037 GCF_000256505.1 Rhodococcus sp. P14
CGGGGGCGGGCAGGGCGCGACGGTCGATCTTGCCGCCCGGGGTGAGCGGCAGCGCGTCGAGCACGGTGATCGTCGCGGGCCGCAGGTAGGCGGGCAGGCGTTCGGCGAGCCGGGCGTGCACGTCGTCGGGCAGGGCGTCGCCGACGACGTAGGCCGCGAGGGTGTCGCCGTGGACGACGACGGCCGCGCTCGCGACCCCGTCGAGCCCGGTGAGCGCCGCCTCGACCTCGCCGGGTTCGATGCGGTAGCCGCGGATCTTGACCTGCCGGTCGGCGCGCCCGACGAACTCCAGCGCACCCCCGCCGCCCGTGCGCGTTTCTGGTAGCTCCGACGACCAGAAACGCGCACGGCTCCAGCGCACCAGGTCCCCCGTGCGGTACACACGACCGAACGGCGACGCGACGAACCGGGCCGCGGTCAGCGCCGGGTCGCCGAGGTAGCCGCGCGCGACGGCCGGCCCGCCCAGATACAGCTCACCGACCGCGCCGACGGGCACGGGCCGCAGCCGCGCGTCGAGCACGAGCGCCGTCACGCCGTGGACGGGTGCGCCGATGGGCACGCCCCCACCCGGGCGCAGCGGGTCGCTGAGCGTGGCGAGGACGGTGGTCTCGGTGGGCCCGTACGCGTTGAGCATGGTGCGCCCGCGCGACCACCGGTCGGCGACGTCGACCGGCAGCGCCTCCCCGCCCGCGTCGAGCATCCGCAACGCCGGCAGGTCGTTCTCGGGCGTGACGGCCAGGACGGCGGGGGCGGTGATCGCGTGGGTGACGGCCTGCTCACGTAGCAGCGCGGCCAGGTCCGGTCCGCCGACGACGTCGGGCGGGCAGATCACCAGGGTGGCCCCGGCGTCGAAGGCCAGCAGCAGTTCCTGCAGCGACGCGTCGAAACTCGGTGCGGCCAGGTGCAGCACGCGCGAGTCGGCGTCGGCCGCATACCGCGCGCGCAGCGTCGCGACGAGTCCGGCGAGTCCGCGGTGGCTGACGGCGACGGCCTTGGGGGTGCCGGTGGAGCCCGACGTGTGGATCACCCACGCGAGGTGCTCGGGGTGCAGCGGACGCACCCGCTCCCCCACCTCGAACGGCGCCGACGACGTCTCGCCGTCGCCCGGATCGACGCGGGTGACGCCGTCGGGCAGGGCGACGTCGTCGCCGCACACCGCGACGGGCACGTCACGCAGCAGCTCGGCGAGCCGCAGCGCCGGGGTGCCCCGGTCGATCGGGGTGTAGGCGGCGCCGGCCTTGGCGACGGCCCACAGCGCGATCACCGAGGCGGCCGAGCGCGGCAGCAGCACCGCGACCCGGTCGTCGGGTCCGGCGCCGGTGGCAATGAGCTTGCGCGCGAGCACAGTTGAACGCTCGTCCAGTTCCCGGTAGGTGAGCGCGACGGTGCCGTCGCGCACGGCGACGCGGTCCGAGCCGGCGTGCGCGGTGAGCACGTCGGCCAGCAGGCACCCGCCCTCGGCCTGCGGGCCGCGCGCGGGCACGAGGCCGGCGAGTTCGTCGGGCGTCGCGAGCGGCAGATCCCCGACGGCGTGCTCGGCCGACCGCGCGAACGCGCCGAGGAAGTCCAGGAAGCGGCGGTGGTGCCGGGTGAGCGTCTCGTCGCCGTACAGCCGCGGGTTGGCCTCGAAGTCCACCCGCACGCTGCGCCCGGCGATCCCGGCGTACACGTTCACCGACAGGTCGTCGACCGGGCCGGTGGAAAGCAGGTTGTACTCGCCGGAGATGTCGCCGTACGCGTACTCCGGGTTGAACATCATCAGGTTCACCACGGGCCCGAACGCGCTGCGCGTCTCCCGGTGATCACCGACGGCGTGCAGGTCGCGCAGCATGTCCTCGTACCGGTACCGCTGGTGCCGCAACGCCCCGGTCAGCTCCACCTGCACGCGCCGCACCAGGTCGGCGACGGTGACGTCCGGTTCTACGCGCACTCGCAGCGGCACGATGTTCGAGATCGAGCCGGCCGAGCGGCGCAGCGGCGCGGTGGTGCGGGCCGAGACCGGCAGGCTCAGCGCGACGTCCGTGGCGGCGTTCATGCGGGCCAGGTACGCCGCGAAGGCGGCGACGACGATCGGCACGTCGGTGGAGTTGGCGCTGCCGGCCAGGGCGGCCACGGCGGCGGTCACCTCGGCGGTGAGTTCCGCGCCGACGTGCCGGCACGGCATCGTGGGCGCGGCGGATCCGGGGGCGAGCGTGACGGGCGGCGGCAGGTCCACCAGACGCTGCGCCCAGTGCTCGCGGTCGGCGGCCTGCCGCGTGCTGCCGACGTAGGCGCGCTCGTGCTCGGCGATCTGCTCGAGGCTCAGCGCCCGGATCGGCGGCGGTTCCTCCCCGCGCCCCCACGCCGTGTACAGCTCGGCGCTGCGGCCGAGCATCACCATGCCGCCGTGCCCGTCGAGGGCGAGGTGGTGGATGTAGGTGAACAGGTAGAAGTGCTCGTCGGCGAGCTGGATCAGGGTGGTGGCGATGAGCCGGTCGCGCAGCGGGTCGAGCGGACGGGTGTATGTCTCGTCCATCCACCGTCGCGCCTCGGCCTCGGGGTTGTCGTGGCCGCGCAGGTCCAGGTAGCCGGGGTAGTCGTCGACGTCGGGGATCACCCGCTGGCGGGGCTCGCCGTCGACCAGCTCGAGGAACAGGGTTCCGGATTCGACCTCGCGGGCGGCCTGGTTGCAGGCGGCGCGGATCAGGTCGGCGTCGAGCGGGCCGTGCAGGTCCAGGTACTGGGCGATGGTGAACGGGACGTCCGGGGTGAGCTGCTGAGCGAACCACAGTCCACGCTGACTCGTGGACATGGCAAATGACGGCACCGCACCCCCTCGTGTTTCCCTCGAGATCAACGGGCGTGCAGTGGGGACCCATCGATCGACAACGACGTGGACGCCTCCCTGCATCCATCACCGTCGAATACATCGACCCTAACGATCCCCGGCGTTACTCACCACTCGAACCGACCAGCTGACCCGTTTCTCGGTTATGGTCACCCCGGAGGAATCGAAGGGGGCAGGACCGCGTGAACGATGTTACCGACGAGTCACTTTCGCCGGAACCAGGCCGACGCAAGGTGCGCCGGCGCAAGACCGACGAGCAGATCGCACAGGAGCGCCGCAAGCGCCGGAACCTCGCGATCGGTTGCACCGCAGGAGCGGTCGTCGTCGTCGGGATGGGCGTCTGGCTGGCTTACGAAGGGCTGCAGGCCAAGTCGAGCCTCGAGCAGGCCCGGGAGTACGCGACGAGCTCGAAAAATGCCCTGCTGGCCGGTGATACCGAGACGGCCCTGCGCACCGCCGGCGACGCCGACAAGTACGCGAAGCAGGCGCAGGACTCCACGCACTCACTGCCGTGGAGCATCGCCGCGGCGATCCCGTGGCTCGGCAGCCCGTTCGCGTCGAGCCAGCAGATGAGCGATATTGTGACGGGTCTCACATCCGATGTTCTGGTGCCCGCCGTGGACGCCGGCTCGGCCGTCTCCCCCGATCAGCTGATTCTCGACGGCGCCCGCATCAACCTCGCCGCCCTGCGTGACGCCGCACCGGTCCTCGAGACCACCGCGGCCGCGGCCGCCGAACTGGACGCCCGGGCGCAGGACATCGACGGTACCTACCTGGGCCTGATCGACGACGCACGCGCCCAATTGCAGGACCAGACAGGCGAATTGTCCGGTTTTCTCCACAACACTTCCCTCGCGGCCGAGATCGCACCGGCCATGCTGGGCGCCGACGGGCCACGCAGCTACTTCATCGGCTTCCAGACCAACGCCGAGGCGCGAGGCACGGGCGGGTTGCTCGGCGGGTTCGGCATCGTGCGCGCCGCGGACGGCGCGGTCCGGGTCGACGACCTGGCGAGCAACCGGGAGCTGCGCACCAACTACCAGCCCCTCGATCTCGGCCCGGACTTCGCCCGCACCTACGGGCACAGCCGGCCGACGGTGGACTTCCGCAACAGCAACGTCAGCTCGCACTTCCCGTACGCGGCGCAGATCTGGCAGTCGATCTGGCAGCAGGAGTCGGGCGAACGCGTCGACGGGGCCGTCGCGACGGATCCGGTGGCGCTCAGTTACGTCCTCGAGGTGGTCGGCCCGGTGACGTTGCCGGGCGGCGAGAAGATCACGGCCGACAACGTCGTCGAACTGACCGAATCCACGGCGTATTCGCGCTTCGGCGACGATCAGGCTGCCCGCAAGCGGTATCTGGAAACCGTCGCGTCGGCGGTCGTCCAGAGGATGACGGGCAGCATCAGCCGGCCGCAGGCCCTGCTCGAAGCCCTCGGCCGTGCGGCAAGCGAAGGGCGACTCGCGGTGTGGAGCGCCAACCCGGACGAGCAGGCCGTTCTTGCGGGAACACCGCTCGGCCACACCGTTCCCGAGGATTCGGCCCCGTACGCGGGCGTGGTGGTCAACAACCTGGGTGGCAACAAGCTGGACTACTACCTGCGACGCGAGATCGAGTACACCGCCAACTCCTGCGATGGCGATACCCGGAGCTCGACGGTCACGGTGCGGCTGACCAACGACCTGCCTACCGGCGATTTCACCAACTATGTGGCCGGCATGTTCGACAACCCGGTGGGCGCGCCGTTCGGCGCCAACCTGACCGATCTGTCGCTAGTCGCCACCCAGGGCGCGAAGCTCGACAAGGTGACGGTGAACGGGACTGCGGCCATGAGCTTCACCGGCAAGGAACTGGGGCACCCTGTCTACAGCGTGCAGCTTCCGGTGCCGCGCGGCGAGACGGCCGAGATCGTCTTCGAGCTGACGGAACCCGTGGTCGAGGGCGAGGCCCGCATTCCGATGCAACCGCTCGTCGACGAGCCCGAACTCAGCATCGACGTGCCGACCTGCGGCTGAGGCCGACTGGGCGTCTTACAGCCACCGGCCCGGACCACTACGCTTGTAGCGGCGGTAGGACGCCCAGAAGCCCCATGCTGCGATACCGAATCCGACAAAGGACAGGAGGTCGGATTCGGTCAGACCGTGGCCAGGATTGAACACGTACAGCACCCGACCCTCGAGCGGGCCACTCAGCGCGAGCCACAGGAACGATGCCACCGCGACAGCCGTGCTCGACAAAGCGCTCGGGCGAGCCAGACACCATGCAGACGCCGCGAAGAGTGAGCACATGAAAACTAGAGCATGGAAGATGTCCGGACTGACGATCGTGCACCCCTGATCTCACGCTGCATACGATGCGATGAGCTTCAACCCTAACGGCCGCGAGGAAATCGCACTGGACAAGAGCGCCGTTACAGCCTAACACCCGCGATTTCTCGACGATCAAGACCACTCTCACGCGCGCTGCTGAACCTCCCTTTCAGCCCGACGATCCCGGACCGCCTCGTAAGCTCGCCGGGCAGGGATTTCGATCCATCGGTACATCAATACGCCTACGCCAACGCCAAGCGTTGAGTGAATCAACACTCGTACGATCAATGGATGATCATCGGTATAATTCTGGGCCCACATGATCAGACTAAGGTGAACCAAATAGACGCTGTAGCTTGCGAGACCGATCATCTTGACGACCCGATTTCGGCAGAAAGCAGTAAAGAGGTCCCGCGCTCTTCCGTCGGGAGCCGTAAATCCGTAGAGGAGCACTACGCACGTCGCGATGCTTTGGAGCGAGTACCGAATCGTCTGCCGATACCAGTCGTCCCTAATCGCCAAACTGACCAGGAAAACCATGACCGCTGCTGCGAGTGCAGTTGCGCGGCCGCTTGATCTCTGCAGACGGCCTGGCTTTCCCCCACCGAATTGCCAACCGAACAGAAGAATGGCGACCAAGATGCCCCAGGCAAGACTGTCGGCACGCGTATCGGAGCCATAGTAGATGCGATCAGCGATCTGTTGGTTTCCCGGATCGACGAGAAGAACCCGAGCCGCTGTACTGGCTCCAACGACTCCGATCGCCGAAGCAGTCAACCATGGAATCGCCCGAGGGCTCTTCACCATCCACAACCACAATATTGCAAAGACGATATAGAACTGTTCCTCGATCGAAAGACTCCACACGACTCCGGAGCCTGGAAGTACTCCTGACTTGTCGGCATCCAGCAAGTTGAAGTAAAAGAGCAATTGACCCGCGAAAGCGTTCAAACTGATCGTTCCACCGAACGCCGCGTAAATCAGTGTGGGAACAGCAACAGCGAGGAGGAGCGGAGGAACCAACTTCACCGCTCGACGCACGTAGAACGCCTTGATGTCGAAACTTCTTGTCCTCTGCCACTCCTTCAGCAGAAGAGTCGTGATGATGAAACCGGAAATCGTGAAGAACACTGTGACACCAGCGCCCCCAGGGACAATGTGGCCGAGTCCGGCGTGCCCCACGATGACGAGGAGAACAGCGAATGCTCGCATCCCGTCGATGTGTTCGTACCTATTACCTGCGGTCTCGGCCGGTACTGGCGGTCTCACCTTCCCTGCTCGAAGCGTGGCTGGATCATGAGGCACCGCGCCCGGGTGGCTCATGACAGAATCGGGTAGCTAGAGATGTACACGTGACGTTCTCCTTCGGCTATGGCCACAGGTATGGGGCATGGTCATCCGGAGATGTATGAATCTCCCATGCGTTGTGCTATTTCCGAACCGGCTACCCCGAGCCATACGCGCGGTCTGCATGGCCGAACTCGGGCACAGGGTGCTCGGCACCGACATCGATGCGGACAAGATCGCAAACTCGAAGCCGGCGAGGTTCCGCTCCTCGAGCCCGAACATCTCGAAGTCCTTCAGCCGACCTCGAGGCCGGACGGCTCACGTTCACCAAATCGTTCGAAGAACCAGCCGCGCAGCGTTTGCAGACGCCCAAATCCGTTCGTCGAGCCGTCGATGACCCGATTCCCCATCTTCCGCCCAACCATGTCGTAGAACGGGAAGACTGTTCACCGACATGTTCGATGCGTCTGTCAGTCGGCCTACGTGCGGGCCGCGGTGACCTCGTCCGGCGCACCAATGGCGACACGGTCCGATGCGTCGCGTCTCAACACCTCGGTGACATTCCGCCGAACGCTAGCGGGGACGACGTCGCAGGGTTCGAGGTAGCCGAGGGAAATTCCCACGGCAGCTCGTTCGTAATCTGGGATGCCCAGGTTTCGGATCAGGGCTCGTTCCTCTGCAGCAGTGTTTCCGAACTGCAACAGGCACGCCCCCACCCCCTTCCAATGAAGCGCGTACACCAACGTCATCGCGAACAACCCGGCGTTGAGATAACCCTGGTTTCTCTCTCCGTAGAACTCCAAACTGCGAGAATCATAGGTGATCAAACCGATTCGGCAATTCTCGTAGTCGACGCCACCGGTACCGTGCAGAGTGTCGTAGAGCAACCGCTTGCCCTGAGGGTCGTCGATCACATGCAATCGAACCATCTGGCGATTGCATGCTGAGGGAGACAACATTGCCAGATGTACAGCCTCGTCGAGGACCTCATCCGCAACCTTGCTGTTTGTGTAGCGCCGTGTCGAGTGGCGTGAGGCAACGAACTCGTCGAACGGAATCTCCTTCCAAGCTTCCGGGTCTCGCTCCGAGATGGTCTTCACACCGGCTTCGCACCATTCCACGTCCGGGTCATTGGCACTGTCCAGGAACCGGTCAACCGTCTCGTACGCGTCCTGATTTCTGTCATCGCGATCGGAGTGAAAGTCAATCCATGCCCGCAGGACGGATTCCCCCATCCGATACGCGGTCGACGTCCGAGTCTCCGCGCTGGCGTTCTCAAGCATGTGGACAAGCGCGAGTGCTTTAGCGGCACCGAAAGACCTGGGGGTGCGGTATGCCATTCCCTTCTCCAGGGAATGAACTCGTAACATTATTCGGTACTGTTCATGACTCGATGCACGCCCACCGTCCAAGAGGTGACTGGACATGAACCGGGCATCGTAGAAATACTCCCGATGGATCTTGATCCGCTTCACGAACTGCCGTAGCGAGTCAACGGACTTCAGCCTTTTCTTCAGACTCACGACGAATCACGCTCCTTGCTGCCTTGACGAGATTGGGGTCGCAAACGAGTAGGTAAGCGACAAGGACTATCCAAACGAGAACTTTGACGAACAGAACCGACCAGAATTCCAGGCCCCACCAAGACTCATGGTCGCCCACCATCACGAAGCACACCGCGACGAGGCCACCGGACTGCAACCTCGCTACGCGGGACCAGGGGATTCCCGGGGTGTCCAGTCGTCTGGACGACCAGACTGCCATTGCGCTCATCATGATGCGTTGCACCAGTTGAGCCGCGGCCACACCCATCAGGCCGAACTGGGCTGCACCCAGTACAGCCAATGGGATCGAGATGACGCTCGATGTGCCCGAGATAATCAAGACCGCACGTGTGCCCTTTTCGTGGTAAAGCAGGGAGGACAACGACGGATAGTAGATCGACTTCACCATCATGCTGAGTGAAAGTAGTGGGACGATACTGGCCGCGGCGTGAAAACTCTCCGGTGTCATCAACCTCAGGAGCTCGGATGCGAAGAGTGCTACCGAGGACGAGATGACTACGGAGGCCCCCACAAACGTGGCGATCACGCCGCGTACACGGCTCTGCCAGCCGGGAGGTTTCCCATCCACTTGTGTGAAGTACCACGATAGAAAGGCCCGGTGGAACGCCGTCTGAATCGCGTCGATGAAGTTCACCGCATACATCGCGATGTTGAACAAGCCAGCGGCCGCAACGCTGATAAGGTGCGAGATGATCACTCTCGTGGCCAGTGAAGTCGCCTGCAGGGTAAGTGTATGAGGAAGCATGGGCAGCGCGTATGCGAGCAGACGACGAGCATCCGCTTGCTCGAAGCGTACCCACAGCATGCCCATCCTCATTGCTCGGACTGTTCCGATAAGCGCAAAGGACCCATTGGCTACCACCAACGCCAGCGCCACACCCAAAAGCCCGAGTTTCAGTGGTCCTAGGAAAAGGACGGTTAGTGCACCATTGGAAACGAACAGCGCCAGCGAATAGAGACCGAAGGACCTGGCCATCGATCGTGCTTGCAGCAGTGCTAGATACACAGTGGTCAACGGCTGGAAGAGCAACGACGCCAACGCCACCAGTATGACCGGGTAAAAATCGAATTCGGGAAACACCAAGGGCGAGTACAAGGGTCCGGATAGTGTCAGAACCACGGTGAGGGCCACCGCGGCGGACAGCACCGTCGCGTAGGCGGCCGTATAGAACTTGGCTTGGCTTCGGTGGAGCGCCGTACCCGAGCCGTCCACACCGTCCTCGGCCTCGAAAGACGGGTGGCAGAATCGCACCACCGCGTACTCCATACCCAGCGACGCGATCGCTCCCCCAAGCAATAAGAGGGTGACGATGAGATTGAAGTACCCGTACTCCTCAGGGGTGAGAAGTCGTGTGTAGACCGGCAGAAGGATCAGCGACGAGAGCTTCTGCAGAATGGAAGCTACGGCGTAGATGAGGGAGCGTCGAGCGACTCCCCTGGTCTTATCGGGCGTCGGCAAGACCTTCTCCGACTGCTTCCTTGATCCGGGCCAAGACGGCAAGACCGTGGTCCCGTTCGCGGTCCAAAGCCGATTGCGCAGTCCAGGCCGGCGGTTCGGCGATCATCTTCTCGACTGCGGCGAGCAGTACGCGGTGATCGCCGGCAGTGCCCGCCTCGGTCAGATCCACGTAGCGGTCCTGTAGTCCGAGCTTGACGAGGAGATTCTTGATCTTGCTCTCGTACTTCGAGTAGAGGCACTCGCTGTCGAAGCTGATAAATGGAACCTGGCTCAGCGTACTCATACAGGTTCCGTGGAAGAAGTCGGTGACCACGCAGTCGTACTGGCCGAAGGCACCTGCGAACTGGACGGGGTCCAACTGAAGGAATCGGGCACCGGGATACCGAATGAACACCGTGTCGATGTCCACCGAGCCGCTAAGACTCGAAATCAGGCCTTCGCCTACCGTTCGGTCGCGCACCATCAGCAAGATCTTCTTCCGACCGCTTCGAGAAGCCGCGCAGTAGGGAACAACGAACTCCGGTAGCCCATGAATGAGCGTCGGATCTAGGATTTCGTCGATCCCTACGGACTCACCCAGCAGTTCCTGGACGAAGGAGTACGTATTTGCGTCCCGCACGGAAATGTAAGTGTACGACGCGAGTGAACGCCGGAGGATCTCTCGACTCTCCGCCGAAAGCCCCGAGATGTCGAGCCTGTTGGCTGAAGTCGCGAAACTTGCTCGAACCCGACCGAGAGATTCGGGGGCGTAATAAATGCTCTTGTCACCGAGAAATGCCAGATTCCAGACCTCGTCGGATCCTGTCACGAATCCGTCGAACTGGGAGTCGAGGTAGTCGAGCGTCCCGTTACGGTCGCTAATGTCTATCCACCGCTTCCCAACCGGCTTGTGCGTGTACGGACTCACGAATTGACGCATGGACGCGAAGTTCCGCGCTCTGGTGAGACCGAAACTCGGATTCTTGGGATTGAGCACCGACGCGAGACGCCGCCTTCTAACGTGTCCGACGTCCGTCGGGACGAGGGAATAACTGCCCCTTGCGTCTGCAGTGGCGAACAGTTGGTAGGTTGCGTATGCCTGCAACACCGTCCCGTAGTTCTCCGACTGAGTGAGTGTGAGAATGCCAATTCTCCCGGTAGCGCAATTCACTCCGTACCCCTGTCAGTTCCTTGGCTCTCAACAACGTCACTGGCAGTACGGCTCTCGTCCGGGACCAGTGAACGCCTCGTGGAGTAGTGCAGATCGAGCAGCGCGATCGCGATGAACAGCACGATCCAGTAGCTCGTATGCGTGATCAACCTCGAAGTGATCAGCACGAAGAACGTGTACGTCATGAGAATGAACGCGGGACGACTTGTCCTGCCGACAAACACGAGAGCACCGAGATAGACCGCGACGCCGAGAATCCCCACCTCCATGTACACACGTAGAGTGTCGTTATGGAGAAGACTGTTCCAGGATGTTCCGCTCACCCGCAGAGCAGTGTCGGCGAGACACTCGTTGAGGGATCCGAACGCCTGGGACGAATCGGCACAGTGTACTGCGAGTCTGTATATAGAGACCCGGCCGCTGGTGAAATCATCGAAATCGATACCGAAGTAGTTGTAGAACGAGCGTGAGAATTCTGCGGAGTACGCCGCCTGCACGATGAACGGACTGGCTGCTCCGGCTACGAGGAGCGCAACAAGAGCACGCCGCCTAGGCGGTGCGTCTTTCCGGATCCAACGACGGAACACCCAAAACAGTGGGGCAGAGATAAAGGCTGCACGCTTCAAGGCAATCATTGTGAAGAAGGTCGACGCTCCGCTCCGCACCGCCTTCTGGCGGACAACGAAGTACATCACCAACACCAACATGTCGTGCGAGAACGACGACTCGAACGGCGACGTAGAGGCCGACCAACTGATCGCACTGAGGGCGGCCAGACTGAACTCACCTGAAACGAGGAAATAGACCACGTAACGCGCCAGCAAGAGGGTCATATACACGTCAGCCAGACGCAGCGAAACGGTGTTGGCGACGCACACTGCGATGACGGTCGGTACAAGGATGTACCCAACGGCTCCGAAGCTAGTGAAAGTGAAATCTCCGTGTTCGACGATCTCGTTGATCACCGACAACAGGACGAGGACACCGGACGCGGATGCCAGCGCGGCCGCCGACCATCCGAAGATGAGTGCCGATCCAGGCCGCGCCTTGAGCATCAGTCCCACGACCCGAAGCATGGCAAACAAGACCAGTGCAGCAAGACACAGATAGTACACCGCTCCTGGAAGGAGTCCTGCTATGTAGAGGGCGTAGCTGAACGCGTATGCGGCAAATAGTGCCAACTGGACATAGTCAACGACTAGTATCGGGCGTGATTGTCCGACGCGCCCAGTCGTGGTGGCCCCGAGAGTGTGGCTCATGGGCGTCCACCCGTCCTCACCAGTTCTCGAAGATGAGACCACGAATCACCGGAGTGCGTAAGCAATTGTGCTGCAATGTCATCGGCGTCATAATGTGGGTCTTCCACCGGAACGTCGTCGAGGGCCGACGCAAGCCGCGTTAGACCGACGGACGCCAGGAGGTCTTCGTTGCGTGTCGAGTTGCTCTGGGGCAGCAATGCATAGAGCGGCCTTCCGAAGGCTAGCGAGAACGCCGTCCCGTGAAATGAGTCCGTGACGACGTAGGAGGCGTCCCGGAAGAGGGCAACGAACTTCGCCGGGTCAACTAGGTAGTCGGATGCGCGATTCTCCATCAGCATCTTGGCGTCGGGTGTGACCCGACGGACCGGTAGGTTGTGACGCCTTCGAATTGCCGCCAGCTTCTCCTTGAAGCCAGGCGTGTTGTGAAGCTGGTAGACAAGGATGTACCGACTCCCCACCGGCGGGTAAGAACTCGAAAATTCGGTCCAATACTCTCTGCCATGAAGAAGCACCGGATCGACATCGACGCGAGAGGGTATTCCCATTGCCTCCAGAGCAGCCTGTGCCGAACGCTCTCGAACAGATACCGAAGTGAAGTCCTCAAGCCATGAGGCCACGCGATGGGCATCCGCCCAGGACGGCGCGTTCGAACCGAAACTCGCTGCGTAACTGTGCTTCTTGTCAGGCTTCTGACCATCCAGGAAGTACACAGGGTCCAGTTGTCCATGGACCGAGTTCCAAACCTGGTCGCTCCCTGTCAGCACGAGGTCAACGTCGTCCGAAAGGCTCAGGACACCCGTCTCGTCTTCACAGGTCGGGGTAAGCGTCAGATACCGACGCTGAAATTTCCGGAACCGAAGACTCATCGTCGCCATGTTGGGCGTCTGAACTGCCAGATAGACGGCACTTTTTGCGGCGGAGCTTCGCACTCGGGACTCCCTGAGGCGGGATGCCGCCAACCTGAGTGGTCGGTCCGTATGAGGAAAGTAGTCGATGACATGAGGTGCAGCACCGAGCGAAGCCAGTGCACCCTCGAGTGCACGACATTGGAGAAGCGAACCGTAGTTGGGGTATACATGGCGCGTCAGGATGCCGATTCTCTTCACTGATTCTCCGTTGCCTCGGCGATCCAGTTCTGCGGATCGGTCACCGGTAGCTTCGCTGCCTTGTTCGTCTGCGACTTGGTCAATCGGCCAGCCTGATCGGCACGCTTGCTCAAGACTCGGTGATACGCTTTGTCCAGCTGTGCAGCCACCACATCGGTGGAGAATGTTCTTCTCGTCCAGGCTGTCAGCTCGGAGCTGTAATCGTGGTGATCGGAAGCGCAATCGATCATCGCATCGGCCAACGACGCCACGATCTCCTCCTCCGACTTGGCGTCAACGTCAACGAGCCTTATACCCGGTGCATCTTGAAACACCTGCCACTCCCCAACCTTCGTGTAGACAGTAGGGGTGCCTTGAGCATGCGATTCGATGAGAGCCATAGGAAGTACCTCTGCGCGACTCGGAAGTACGATGGCCGTTGCTGCCGCGATTTCCTCTTGCAACCTCGTTCTGCTCAGGTTTCCAAGGTAGTCGACGCGGGACCGGGCGGACTGCGAGTATCCGTCCGCCACCGGGCCGGCGATGCGCAGCCTTGCGTCTGGGAATCGACACTGGACAGTTGGCCACGCCTCGATCAATCGATCATGACCCTTTCTTGCCCCTACTTCTCCCGCGAAGAGAAAGGTCGGCGACGTAGTTACCCGCGGCGGTGTGTCAGAATCGGACGGAAATGACTCTGGGCCGAGCGGATTAGCGATGATCTGAGTTGGAGTTCCTGCGATCGCTTGAACGACGTATGCATGATTCTTACCCAGACAGAGGACAAGATCAGCCGAGTTCAGTACGTACCGGGTAAGTACTGGATACTTCGCCACGTGGCGAGTCAGATCAGCACCGTGGAGCGTCACCACAGCCGGCTTGCGCAGAAGTTTCGCGAGCAAGAGCAAAGACCCCTCTCGGATGAAACTTCCGTACTCACTCAGATGAACATGAGCGATGTTCCACCGCCCCACACTCCGACACATTTTGATTGCGGCACGAGTTGCAGTTGGGAAGGAGGAGAACTTGCCGTTCGGTAGCCATGACGGGCAAAGCCGTTGCTCGAAAAATGGTGAATCGAACTTCATAGTTTCTTCGATTACGGCTGCGATGCCTCCGGAGGTTCCAGGCGCGGGACCAACCTGCAGAACGACCTTGCGATCACATTGGGGCCTCCCCGAACCTGAGGGAGTCGCTGCATCTAGGGCACTTTCACGAGTAGCCATTACGCAGCACCCCGGCACCGGGAAACGACTTCAGATATCCAATAGATGTGAACAGATTTGGGGGTATAGACGCCGGACCGTGAGGACGGTGGGATGGATGCATGCCCATGAGAAACGAATCTCGAGGTAGCGTCATTATTCACTTCTTGAGCCCCATGTTCTCAACGAAGGTGGGAATAAATGCCGTGGCATCACGGGCGTACCGAGGCAGCAGACGCCCCGGTTCGGTAATGATTCGGTGCACCCATTCCATTCCGGCTCGCTGCATCCATACCGGGGATCTACGAATTCTTCCGGCACTGAAATTGATTGCCATTCCAAGACAAAGGATTTGTCCCGCGCCGCATTCTCCTCGAATTTCGTGCGCGATACGCTCCTGCTTCGGTGCACCCAAGCCGAGCACTACGAGGCCACCAGACCCGCTTGAAGCCACACGAGCAACCAGAGCTTTTCTCGATCGTGGATCATCGACTTCGGAACGAGGTGCGGGTTCTTCGAAGACCTTCCACGACGAGCGACGTGCCCTGTCCGCTACAGCTGACAGGGCATCGCGGTCCACGCCTCCGACGAGGACAAGGGGCCTACCCTCCCCGCCAGTTTCAAGAATGACCTCCAGCAGATCCGATCCCGCTATGCGGTCGACACTCATTCCTGACGCTCGGGAGAGCATCCAAGCAACTGGCCATCCGTCGGGAAGCAGGAGGTCAGCTGAGGTGTAAAGGCGGACGAGCGACTCATCCTGCCGCAACAAGTAGATGTGATGCAAGTTTGGGGTAATAACGACCCGCCACACATCGGAGTCGCTCTGAGTGATCTCTTCAACAACGTCCTGCAATGTCCTGCGGGCGAATGGTATCTGCTCACCCCGAATGCGCATGGAGACTGGGTCGGTTCCACTCCGCAGCATTTCCTACCCTTTCACGATCTTTGCCTGAGAAACTTTGATTGCGCTCGAATTCTGCAATTCGACAATGGGTGCTTTACGTCGAGTTGACTAGTTCATCGCTCGCTATCCGCTGCACCCTCTCGTAACGAGCTGCCGAGCGCCCTTCCGCAATTAATGTGTCGATATTTGTAGGCATCGCGTACCAGCACCGCCTTGACGGTCTTTCCAGTCATCAACACATCCGAGATCCTCGACCGGTTCTCCACATGGAACAGATTCAGACGCACCGACTCATCCCCCGACAGATCCGACTGACGACTGAGGTGCGACAGACCCGTTGTACCCGGACGCACCAACAACCGACGCTGGGCCCGAGCGTCGTAGGCCTCCACCTCCCGCCGCATTGGCGGATGTGGATCCACCATCCTCATATCACCCCGAATGACGTTGATCAGCTGCGGCAACTCGTCGATACTCAACCGCCGTAAGATGTGGCCGACGCGTGTGGCCCGCGGACCCTCCTTCACCTTCAACAACAAGCCGGCTCCGTCGTTCTGCGCCATCGAAGTGGCGACCAACGTGTCGGCATTGGCCATAAGCGACCGGAACTTGATCATCCCGAACGGCTCCCTGTCCACACCGATTCGCTCGGCCCTGTAGAAGACCGGGCCCTTCGAATCCAACCTGATTACCGACGCCACGATCGCGAACACCAACAACGCCACCGACTCACCGTCGAGGTGGTCCGCACACCCTCCCGGCCACGTGACCGCTAGGCTGGCGGATTCCAATGAAGCACTCAATGCTTGTTGCATCGGCCGATTGAAATCGCCCGTTCAACATCAAGGTGTCAGTACGCGCCATCGCTGGCAGCGACGGCTTTGACGGTTTTTGCAATGATCAGCACATCGCTGACCATCGACCAGTTCTCGACGTACGACAGGTCCAGGCGAACGGACTCGTCCCATGACAGGTCCGAACGTCCGCTGACCTGCCAGAGTCCTGTGACGCCCGGCCGGACCAGTAGCCGGCGACGGATCATGCCGTCGTAGTTCTCGACCTCGCGGCGCAGCGGCGGACGCGGTCCGACGACGCTCATCTCCCGGCGGACGACGTTGATGAACTGCGGGAGTTCGTCGATGCTGTATCGGCGAATGAACTTGCCGACGCGAGTGATTCGCGGATCCTCGCGCATCTTGAACAAGAGCCCAGCACCCTCGTTTCGATCAAGGAGCGCGGTCATCTGCTTGTCGGCGTCGGTCACCATCGACCGGAACTTGATCATGCCGAAGGGTTCGCCGTCGAGACCGATGCGTTCGGAGCGATAGAACACCGGGCCCTTGCTGTCCAGCTTGATGGCGAGCGCCACGAGAGCGAACACGGGAGCCAACAGCAAGAGAGCCGTGAGCGAGAAGGCCAAGTCGAACGCGCGCTTTCCGCTTCGCTTGGCGCCGTGGTAGCTGGGCTTCTCGACATGTATGAGCGGCAGGCCGGCAACGGGTCGCATCTCCATGCGCGGCCCCGCAACGTCCACGACGCCGGTGGCGACGACGAGATCGGCCTCGTACGGTTCGAGTTCCCAGACCAGGTCGCGGATGCCCTCGTGGCCGAGGGTTTCGGTGGCCGTCACTACAACTGTGTCTGCGCCCGACTCGGCCAGTGCGTCGACAACCGATCGTTCGTCGCCGTAGATGGCGATCCGGCTTCCGTCCACCTCGATGGACTCACCGCGCGCGCCGGCATAGCGCGGAACGCAGACACCGACGACTCGGTAGCCGTCGGAAGCTTCGCGCTGGAATGTCCGCGTCATGAGGCGTACCGCGTGCTCTCCACCGACGACGAGGACCGAGGTCTGGAACTCGCCGCGGCTCCGCTTTCGTGCCACGACGCGCCGCCACATCCATCGGCTGAAGATGAGCATCATGAGTCCGGCGGGCAGTGCAATGGCGAGGTAGCCGCGGGCCAAGTCGAGCTTGAAGACCAGCGATACGATCGCGATGGCACCGAAAAGCCGCAGCGTTCCGGAGATTACGCGTTGGTACTCCTCGTACCCGCTGCCGATGACGCGGCGCGACCGGGTGCGGAAGAGTGCGAGAGTCCCGATCCACGCCGCAGCCAGGCACACCGACACGACGGCGTAGTTCAACTCGCTGAACGAGGTCGCCGCGAGCAGATCGGCGTGCCCGAAGCGCACGACGTGTGCCAGGACGACTGCCAAGACGACGATGACGTTGTCGGTCCAGAAGAGTCGGCGGACGTACGCGCTCTGCCACGACCACCGGGTGTTGCCGGAGCGGTCTCCGACCAGGTAGGGAGTGCGCCTGGCCGGCGCTTCCCTTGCGGCGCCGGCCGTGGTGGTCTGCACCCGGTCCGACTGGTCCACTGCTGATTTCATTCCGTTCCCTCCCCGAGCCCCACACGGGCGAGGTGCCCGTACTGGTGCGATCACCTCGGGCGGAACACACATTCGGCATCGATGGCGTGCGAGTACCTCCCCGTACCGCACGCATCGCAAACCTGTATCGCCCTCGGTATGGAACATCTTGGGGCATTCGGCAGCGGCGTGCATCTCGATCAGGACACGAGTGGGACCAGTGTTGTCGACCGTTGACCTGCGAGAACCTGCTACTTCTCAGTAACTTCTCAGCAAATACCAGGTCAGACGGTATGTTCTCTGCCGAGGCGGGTCGGCCGTTCGACCGCAACCAATTCTTCGTTACAGTGTGAAATATCACACACAGCTATTCCGCACCGCCGGGCGGGCGACGAGTTGGACGCACGACCAATTCGCAAGAACGTACAGACGGTAGGGTCACAATCTGATACAGAACTGGTACTGGTCGTGCAGGATTTCGGATCTTTCAGCGGATGGTCCTGGCCCATTCCCGGGCACGGCCGCGCGAGGCGACTTCGCGAACGCCGGCCGGCACGTCCGACTTGCCTTGACCCGGAGCAGCCTTCGACGGAGCGCGGGCGTCAGCCCTGACGTCCCCCTGAGTCGTACGAGCGAAGTCGCGAATTTCGCCCGATGGGTTAAACTTCGCACAATCGCGCATTCCTGCGGTGACTCCCCCGCCCCGCAACGGCTCGGTGCGTGCCTATTCCAAGTGACATTCGTTATGACATGAGTACCTCCCACCGACGGATATCCGATTTGTCCCATTCGAGAGACGAGGTGTCGCCATGGGCGAATTGATCGCCGAGAATCCGTGCGTATTCAAGACCGCGGTGGTGCCGGCTGCCGGTATGGGCACGCGGTTCCTGCCCGCCACCAAGACGGTCCCCAAGGAACTCCTGCCCGTCGTGGACACCCCCGGTATCGAACTGGTCGCGTCGGAGGCCGCGGAGTCGGGTGCGGACCGCCTGGTGATAGTCACCGCGCCGGGCAAGGCCGGCGTGGTCGCGCACTTCGTCGAAGACCTGGTCCTCGAGAATCACCTGGAGGCGAAGGGCAAGCACCACCTGCTCGAAAAGGTGCGCAAGGCACCGAGGTTGCTCGACGTCGAATCCGTCGTGCAGGCCGAGCCACTCGGACTCGGTCACGCCGTCGGGTGCGCCGAACAGGCTCTCGACGACGACGAGGACGCCATCGCAGTCCTCTTTCCCGACGACCTCGTCCAGCCCTGCGGCGTCCTCGAGGTGATGGCCCGTGTGCGCGCCAAGCGCGGCGGCACCGTCCTCTGCGCCATCGACGTGCCCAAGTCTCAGGTCAGCTCGTACGGCATCTTCGAAGTCCAGGAGGTTCCCGGTGTCGCGAACCCCGATGTGATGAAGGTGCTCGGCATGGTCGAGAAGCCGAAGCTCGAGGACGCGCCCTCCACCCTCGCCGCGGCCGGGCGCTATCTTCTCGATCGCGCGATCTTCGATGCGTTGCGTCGCGTGACGCCCGGAGTGGGCGGGGAACTCCAGCTCACCGACGCCATCGCACTGCTGATCGACGAGGGCCACCCCGTCCACGTCGTCGTCCACCGTGGTTCGCGGCACGACCTCGGCAATCCCGGCGGCTATCTACGTGCCTGTGTCGACTCCGCCCTTGCCAGCCCGGAGTACGGCCCGATGCTGCGGTCATGGCTGACGGACCGGCTCAAGCAGATCGATCCCGACGCCGCGCCCGACGCCCTGCAGTAAGGGTCGGCCACCCGCGGACCTGTCGGTCCCTTCTACCGGCCCATGCCGTGGTAGCGCCAGCCGTGGGAGCGCCAGCGCCGGCCGTCGAGGCAGTTGCGCCCGTCCAGCACGGTGCGCGCCCGAACGACTGCGCCGATCTCCTCCGGATCCAGGTCCTTGAAGTCCTGCCATTCGGTGAGCACCAGCACCGCGTCGGCGCCCTTGCACGCTTCGGGGATGTCGGCCGCATAGGCGAGAGTGGGGAACAGCCGTCGAGAGTTCTCCATTGCCTTCGGATCGAAGACCGTCACGGCTGCGCCCTGCAACTGGAGCTGGCCGGCCACGTTGAGCGCCGGGGAATCCCGGACGTCGTCGGAGTCGGGTTTGAAGGCCGCGCCCAGAACTGCGATCCGGGTGCCCAGGAGGGATCCGCCGCACGCTTCCCTCGTCATCTCCACCATGGTGCTGCGGCGCCCCATGTTGATGCCGTCCACCTCCCGGAGCAGGTGGAGAACGTTGTTGGCGCCGAGCTCGCCGGCCCGCGCCATGAACGCCCGGATGTCCTTCGGGAGGCACCCTCCTCCGAATCCGAGTCCCGCATTGAGGAATCGCCGTCCGATCCGGGCGTCGTAGCCGAGCGCATCGGCCAGCTCGACCACATCCGCGCCACTCGCGTCGCATACCTCGGCGACGGCGTTGATGAAGGAGATCTTCGTGGCCAGGAACGCGTTCGCGGCGGCCTTCACGAGTTCGGCGGTGGCGATGTTCGTGACCAGGAAGGGCACGCCGTCGGCGATCTGGCATTCGTAGAAGTCGCGCAGCGTCGCTTCGGCTTGCCCTCCGCGATTGCGGTCGACCCCGACGACCAACCGGTCCGGGGTGAGGGTGTCGCGCACGGCGTACCCCTCGCGCAGGAACTCGGGGTTCCACGCCACCTCGACGTCGTCGCCGGCCGGTGCGGCGCTCCGGGCACGCTCCGCCAGTTGCTCGGCCGTGCCCACCGGCACGGTCGACTTCCCGACGATCAACGACGGACGGGTCAAAAGCGGGGCAAGCGCGTCGACGACCGCATGCAGCTGAGACAGATCCGCGGCGAACTCGCCGCTCTTCTGCGGGGTGCCGACGCCGATGAAGTGCAGGTCCGCAAAGTCGGCTGCTTCGGCGTAGGACGTCGTGAAGCGCAGCCGGCCGCTCTCGAGGCTGCGCCGCAGTACCTCGTCGAGTCCGGGCTCGAAGAAGGGCACCTCCCCCGCCGTCAGCTTCGCGATCTTCCCGGCGTCGATGTCGACGCCCAGGACGTCATGCCCCAGTTCTGCCATGCAGGCGGCATGAGTGGCGCCCAGGTATCCCGTGCCGAAGACTGTGCAGCGCATGCTCCCAGAGGTACCCAGTACGGGTGTGCAGCACACCGATGCACGCTGAGGGCTGAACGAACAACGTATGAAGAGTGGGCGCTGTCGGCCGGTTCAGACCGACCCGGTCCGAGCCGGCGGAGTCGCCACGAACACCGTCGCGTCAGAACTCGCGGCCTGCACGACGAGCTCGGGGTCCGAGGCCGCAACCCACGCCGCTTCTCCCCGCAGGAGGTTCAGCACCCGGTGGCCGCACCGCAGCTGCACTGTTCCCTGCACGCACAGCAGGATCCGCGGGGTCGAACCACCGATCCGGGTGGTGGCGGGTCCCGACGTTCCCGACTCGTCCAGCGCCACCCGCCACAACTCGAACTCGCGCACGGGTGGTGCGTACAGGAGTTCGTGTCCGTCGCGGCGGGCGCGCACCCAGGGCACACCGACCGAGTCGAAGTCGAGCACGCGCAGCAGTTCCGGTATGTCCACGTGTTTGGAGGTGAGCCCGCCGCGGAGCACGTTGTCCGAGTTCGCCATGATCTCCACGGCGGTGCCCCGCAGGTACGCGTGCAGGTTGCCCGCGGGGAGGAACAGGGCGTCGCCCGGTTCCATGCTCACCCGGTTGAGCAGGAGCGAGGCGAGGACGCCGGGGTCCTCCGGATAGGCGAGACCGAGCTCGAGGGCGGTCCGCGCCGCGGCGGTGAACTCGTCCTCCGACCCGGACCGGGCCTCGAGGTAGCGCCCACAGCCCGTGAGGACGGCGTCCGTCAGGCCCACGAGCGACTTGGGCGGCAGCGTCATCCATGCGGTGAACAGGGCGCGCAGTCCTGTCGCATCGAGGTTGTCCCCGAGTTCGGAGGCGTACGGCGTCACCTCCGACACTCCGAGGTCGCGGAGGAACTCGACCGTCTCGGCCGGTGGCCGGAATCCGGCCAGCGCCTCGAATCGGCTCAGCGCGACGACCATCTCGGGTTTGTGGTTGTCGTCGCGGTAGTTCCGGTGCGGGGCGTCCAGCGGAATTCCTGCCGCGTTCTCGCGCGCGAACCCCTCCCGGGCCTGCGCCCGGCTCGGGTGCGCCTGCAACGAGAGCGGCTGCTCGGCGGCGAGGACCTTCAGCAGGAACGGCAGCCGGCCGTCGAACTGCCGAGCGCAGTCGGGTCCGAGCTGACCTTCGGGGTCGCGCGCGATGAGATCGCACAGCGGCACCGTGGCATCCCCGGCGTCCACCGTCGCCGGGGCCACCGGATGGGCGCCGAGCCACAGCTCGGCCTCCGGCTCCTGGGTCGGCGCGGGCCGGCCGGTCAGCTCGGCCAGCGCGGTGTGCGAACCCCACGAATAGTGTCGAACGGTCCCGCGAAGCGGATACATCGAACTCCTCCCCGGAACCGGATCAGCTTGTCCTGCACGTCACTACACGTCGGTGGAGAACCGGACGCCGCCGTCCGGCAGCACGACTCCCGGCCATACCCGGGCCCCGCGCAGCAGCTCGCAGCGGGCACCGACCTCGGCGCCGTCGCCGATCACCGCGTCGCGGACGAGTGCGCGCGGCCCGATGCGGGCCCCGAACCCCACGATCGAGCGCTCCACCACCGCCCCGGCGTCGATGCGCGCGCCGTCGAACACCGCGACACCGTCCAGGCGGGCACCGCCGCCGACCACGACGTCGCGGCCGATCACGGTCCCACCGATCAGCATCGCGCCGGGCGCGACCCGAGCGGTGGGGTGCACGCGGGACTCGCCGCACTCCCCCGCGAGCGCCGGGGACGGCGCGATGCCACGCACCAGGTCGGACGAGCCCTGCACGAAGTCGCCGGGTGTGCCCATGTCCCGCCAGTAGGCGGTGTCGACGTGGCCGAACACGCGTGCGCCGTCCACGAGCAGCGACGGGAACACCTCGCGCTCCACCGAGACGGGCCGTCCGGCCGGGATCTTCTCGATCCATTCGCGGCGGAACACGTAGCAGCCCGCATTGATCTGATCGGTCGGCGGATCCTGCGTCTTCTCCAGGAACGCCGTGACCCGTCCTTCCGAATCGGTGGGCACGCACCCGAAGGCGCGCGGATCGGCGACGCGCACCAGGTGCAGCGTCACGTCGGCGTCGTTGGTCTCGTGGGTGCGCAGGATCTCGCGCAGGTCGCTGCCGCCGAGCACGTCGCCGTTGAACACCATGACGTTGTCGGCGCGCAGCTGCGGGAGCACGTTCCGGATTCCGCCGCCGGTACCGAGCGGTTCGGTCTCGGTGACGTACTCGATCTCGAGACCCAGGCTCGTGCCGTCACCGAAGTGCTCCTCGAAGACCTCGGCCCTGAACGAGGTGCTGAGCACCACGTGAGTGATGCCGGCCGCCCCGATCCGAGCCAGCAGGTGCGTCACGAACGGCACGCCGGCGGTGGGCAGCATGGGCTTGGGAGCCGAGAGGGTGAGGGGACGCAGTCGTGTCCCCTTGCCTCCGACCAGGATCACCGCATCCGGTGCGTGTTCTGCATTCATGATTCCCCGGTGCGACGCACGAGCGAGGCGTGCGCGCACGAAGTCGTCGTCCCGGAAGCACGCCGTGGCGACATCCCGTCGGGGATGCCGCCAGCGGGCGCTCGGGATCAGCTCTGCGAGAGGTCCGGCAGTCCGCCGAAGAGATCGATCACGAGACCGATCAACTCCTCGGGGGTGTCGATGATGTCGTCGGTGCTCGGCCCGTCCTCGGTCTCGGACTGCGGCACGGTGCCCTCCGACTTGGTCGGCGCGGACTGGGCGGCCGGGGCCGCGGGTGCCGGGGCGGCGCCGTCACCGGCGATGTTCACGACGATCGGATCCTGGAACGGCGCTCCGGAGCGGAGGCCGACGTTGTCCCACTGGGTGCCGGCGGCGTCCTGGCAACCCCAGTACACGTAGTAGGTGCCGGCGGCGATGGGCTGCGGGCCCTGCGAGACGGGCTGCCCGTCCTGCACGAAGGTGATCGCGGAGGTGCTGGTGTTCTCGATGGAGAACTTCGAACCCGGCGCCTGCGCGTCCGCGCGGCCCGACGGGTCGGCGGCGTCGAGGCCGCTCTGCTTGGTCGACACGTACGACACGCAGGTGACGCCGGCGGACACGTCGACCCCGGCGAAGTCGAAGTCGACGGTGATCGAGCCCGGCGTGCCCGAGGCCGAGACGTTCGGATTGCCTGCGGCGGACGCGGTCCCCGGCACGCACAGCGCCAGTGCTCCCACCCCGGCCACGGTCACGGCAGTCTTCTTCAGAACGGATTGCATCAAAGCTCCCTCGAGTACGGCGTCTCCGCGAGAAGTCGCGGCGTCCACTTCGACCCCCCGGTCGGAATGTTCTGGGACACCGTAACCCGAGGCGGCCTCACATGCGAGTCGGTCGGTCTGTTTCCGGCGGCGCCCCGCGCGCCCGCACGCCCGCCTCCAATCTGCACTCTCGGTGTCGTTTCAGCGGACTATTCCAGCCCGCGCCCGTCGCCGCGGACGAAACGATGGACTCGGCTGGCATCGTTTAGGGTTCGACGCATGGACATCGTCTTGTGCCTGTTGGTTCTGTGGGCAGCGCTGTCGGTGCTGGTCGCGGTCGTGGCCGGTGACGCCGTCCGGCTCCGGGAGGAACGGTCCCGCCCGACGCGCGCCGCGGAAGCGCCCGCCGCGCCGACCAAGCCCGAAACGATCGTCCGGGCCCCGGTCAGGGTCTGAGCACGTCCGCGGCAGCTGCGTCTGGTCCTATTCCGCCACGGCGAGGGGCGCCGGGTCGGCAGCGCCGATCACGCCGCCCGGCGCGGGAAGCGGAACCAGCGCGCACTGGCTGGACCCGGACGTGAGAGAGCAGATCACGGCGGGAAGGATGTAGGGAAGCAGATCGGTACTTCCGGTGGCCGCACTTGCGGTGGCCGGCACGGCGACGGTGATGGCGGCACAGCCCAGGATGCCGGCGAGAAGACGCTTCGCGAAGACCTCGATTCGAAGAGGGAAAGACCTGACGGTCGGTTGAATCGGGCAAATCCCCGAAACGTTACATCGGCGAAGAAGAAGCCGCGCAGAGTTCCCAGGGCACGGCAGCACCTTCGGTCTCGGATCCACCCGCCCGAAACCACAAGAGCGGTAACGGGAATCAAGGATCTCGGGTGACCGTTCGTTACGCTCCGCTCCCCCGGTCCGCGTGCCCGAGATCCCGCCCGGGATCGACGACGTCGCGCACCCGCTGCTTGAGCGTGACGATGTCGGGGAAGCCGCCGTCGGTCTTGCGGTCCCACACCGTCCGGTCGCCGGCGGTGACGACGAAGATCCCGCCGG
This sequence comes from Rhodococcus sp. P14, assembly GCF_000256505.1. NCBI lineage: Bacteria > Bacillati > Actinomycetota > Actinomycetes > Mycobacteriales > Nocardiaceae > Rhodococcus > Rhodococcus sp. P14. Next base: position 24,787 of record NZ_AJFC01000113.1, read on the forward strand.
TGCCGGGCACGAGGGCGACCTCGCCGAGATCGGTGCCGAAGGTGTTGAGCAGTTCCTGCGCCATCCACCCGGCGCGCAGCAGCCAGTTGCACTGCGTGCAGTAGGTGATGGTGATGCGGGGGGCGGTGCGCGGCTCGGTCACCGCCCGAGCGTATCGACCGGCCGCTCGAAGAAGGTGAGGCCCCGCCGACCGTGGTGGCGAATCGGCGGGGCCTCGACGCGAGCCGGTGATGGGGGGGAACCGGCTCGCG
>NZ_AJFC01000114.1:0-81293 GCF_000256505.1 Rhodococcus sp. P14
GATGGGGGGTAACCGGCTCGCGAGTTGTCGCCTTCGCAGGGGGACAGGAAGGCGACACAGAGACACTAGTCCGATAGATAGTTACTCGCGAGTACAAATGATCTTGTGCCGGTCGGGGCCGTTCCGCGGGTCAGGACTGGGCGCTGTGACGGTCGCGTTCGCGCTCGGCGCGCTGGATCTCGACGAGGGATTCCTCGGTGTCGGCCACGCGCAGCACCTTGCCCAGCACCAGGCCGATCGCCACCGAGACGATCAGCCAGGCGACGAGGATCGCCGCAACCCACCACCACATACACCCAGTGTGTACGAAGTTCGTCGCCGATGGGTAACGCGGACGCAAGTGTGACCGATATTGCGTCGCCTAAGGCGAGGTGGTGAAGTATGCCCGCACGACCCCGACCACGTTCGGTGCGGGGAAAACCTCGTCGGGGTTGCCTAGTCCCCCTACCTTGACGGTCCACTGCCGGGTTCCGGTGTCGACCGCGGGGCCATCTGCGGCGAGGACGTAATAATCCGCGCCTTCGCAGTGATACGCGCCGACCATACCGTCGGCTCGCCCGCCCCACGCGCCGCCGTGTCTGCGGAAGCAGTGGGTGCCGTCGTCGAGTTCGATCCACTCGGGCGCCACATCTGTCGCGGCAGGCACTGGGCCGAGGGGCTCTTCGAGCCGGTACTGTAAGAACTCCTGCTTCCATACGTCGATCCCGCAGGTCAGAGATCTGCGGTCTGGATGGATCCAGCAGGTGTGTGCGCTGTCTGCAGTGGAACCGCAGGACACGATATCGGCGCCGCGCGAGGATACCGACGGATAGGGGTACTGGCAGTCGATGACCGTCCGTCGCGGGTTGCGCGCGCTCCACCCGGGCAGTGGGGTACCGGTGCGGTCGACGGCAACGACATCGATGACCTCCGTGTCTGCCACCGGACGGCTCACGATGATTTGGTAGCCGTTGTGATCTATGCTTTCCACCGCGCCGACAATGCCATCGATGACGGTGCGCACCCCGTCCACCACCCACAGGACCGGGGCTACGATGGTCGACAGGATCGGGCCCAGATCCGCTTCCTCGAGTGCAAGTTCGGCACAGTCCAGAGCCATGTTCAATGCGGTGGCGAAGAACTGCGTCAGCTCGCCCGCACCGGCGGGATCCGAGGCCGCCAGTTTGCTGAACGAGCTCAAGCAGGTAGCGCCCTTCATCGCCTCGAGGAACTTCTCGGCGCCGGCGCGCCCGCCCACCCGCTCGATCGCCATCGCGTAGGTGCCGACGCCGAAGTCGAGCGCAGTCAGCAGGTAGCTCGCCGGGTCCGGCTTGATCATCACGCCGTCGGATGCCCGGCGCCCGACGAGGTCGAACTCGATCTCACTGCCCGCGGGTAGCAGCTCGACGCGATTGCCCAATCGGCTCGGTGCGGGACGTAGCAAGTCGGCGGCGTGCCCGATCCAGTCCTTACGGTCCGTGCCGGTGAACTCCAGGCCGGGAGTGTATTCCACCGAGACGCCGTAACCGCGCGCATTCACCGCCTTCAACAGCGGCGACTCCTTGTCCTGGCCGAGACACCAGTACACGCGCTTGCCCTGATCGCTGGTCACATCGAAGCCTGCCTTACGGACCTCGTTCTCGCCGGGGCATGTGGGCGGTGACCCGTATCCGAGGCTCGCGATGTCGTCGAATCGTCCGCGCAGCCACGTAGCCGCCGACGCGCGCACGTCGTTCCAGCGGTCGACCAGCCAGAACGAGAAATGATCGGTCGTGACGATGATTTCGCCGTTTTCATAGCGCACGGCGGTAGCCACGGTCGGTTCGGACTCCGGGCTCTCGGCATAGGTGACCGTCGGAACCGGTTCACCTGGTTCGAGTTCGCCCACCGGAAAACGCAGGGTAGCGTCACCGGTCAGCTCGGCCCCGTCGAGTTCGATCGACCAACCGCTGCGGCCGTCCGGCGTGGTGGCCGCGTCGATGCGCAGCTCGCCGTCCGAGTCGACCGAGGAGCCTGGAATTTCGACCGTCACGCCGCCATCGACAGAACGCCACGTCGTCTGCTGTTCCGGCGAGACCTCGATCTTCTCGACCTCGGGTTTGCCCGAGCAACCGGAGATCACGAGAAACGAACACAGCGCGGCGCCCAATACTGCCCGGAAACCGGTTCGACCCCACTTCATTTCGGGGAGACTAGCCGAAATGTTGCCACCCAGTCTCAAATGAGACGGTCAAGAGTTCTCAACCGCGTCGATTCCGACGAGTTCTACCGACTCCTCGGGGGTGAGGTCATCTATGACGCGAACCTGGTCGCCGAGCGCCTCCAACAGTGTGGGGCCACTACAACTACGATCGAGTCCACCGTGCCCTGGCCGGTCGAGCACCTTACGAATGCCTCCGCAAGAAGACACGAGACCTGCTGTCGTAGGTCTCCGTCAGAAACACGCCCAAGCGCGATGTTGCTCCACTTGTCCCACATTTCGTACCGATCAACCGTAAAGTCCCCGACGTGCCGACCCAGACAATTCGCCGTGCCGGACACGCACTCCTCGTTCCCGCCCTCGCCGCGCTGACCGTGCTGGCCGCAGGTCCTGCCGCCGCGCAGGACCCCGTCGCGCCGCCCGGCGACGTCGTCTTCGGCACGCAGACCCTGGGATTCGGCGACACCGTCGCCTTCCGCGGCCACAGCGACACCGCGACCCTCACCGTCCCGGTGCCGGACGGGCTGCGGCCCGCCGCGTTCGACACGACGGTGCAGATGCCCGCCAACGTCTCCCGCGGCTGGATCGACGTCCAGTCGCAGGGCCTGCTGCTGGCCCGCATCGACCTGCCCGCCGCCGGAACCCTGGTGCCGGTCTCGCTGCCCCTGGAGGCGGCACCGGTCGTGGACCGGGCCGTCACCGTCACCCTCACCGTCCACCTGCTGCCGTTCGACGGCATCTGCCCCGAGGACTGGACGGATCGGTCGGTGGTGCTGCGCGACGGGCGCGTCCGCTACACCGGGGCCCCGACCCCGCCGGCCGTGGTCGCCGACTTCCTGCCGCCGATCCTCGAGTCGCTGGAACTGTCGCTGCCCGCCGACCCCACCCCTGCCGAGTCGGCCACCGCACTCGATCTCACCGCGGCCGTCACCGCCCAGTACACGGGCCGGCCGCTGCGGGTGACCGTGCAGACCCTGCCCGGCGACGACGCGGTGCCGCCCGCCCCGGCCGGGCCGTTCACCCGGCAGATCGCGATCGTCGAAACCGACGGCGCCGGTGCCGCCGCCCTCGTCGACGTGCCCGGCGGCGTCCCGGCCCTGGCGGTGACGGGCAACGCCGACGCGCTGCGCAACCAGGCCCGCCTCGTCACGAGCGACATCTCGTCGGTCGCGGTGGCCTCGGCCGCCACCGTCGGCACGCTGGGTCTGCCGCCGCGGCTGTCCCCCGACGCGACGACCCTCGGCGAACTGGGTCTCGGGGCCCTCACCGACACCGGCGTCGGCGTGGTGGAGGTGCCGCTCGGCATCGACCAGACCCGTCTGGGACGGCCGTCCCACAATCTGCGGATCAACCTGCAGGGCTCCTACACCCCGCTGCCCACGACCGAGGGCGGCCTGGTGTCGGTGACGGTCGGCGACACGGTCGTCGACTCGTGGCCCGCCGACGCGACGGGCCGGCTGGATCGGTGGATCACCGTGCCGGACACCGTGCTCGGCCGGGTCACCGACGTGGTGGTGTCGCTGCGCTCCACCGGCGGCACCCACCAGTGCGGCCTGCAGCAGCCGATGACCCTGACCGTCGACGCCGGCAGCCGCGTCACCACCGAACCCGCCGATCCGCCGCAGCCCGGCGGGTTCCGGTCGCTGCCGCAGGCGCTGCTGCCGAAGGTGAACGTCGCCGCCACCGAGGCCGGGATCGCCGACACCGCCCGGGCCGTCGCGCTCGTGGCCGGCCTGCAGGGTCTGACGTCGGTGCCGCTCGACCCCGAGTGGGTGAGCCTCGACGAGGCCGCCACCGGCAGCACCCCCGCGATCGTCGTCGCCGCGGACGGCCGCGTCCCCGAGCAGCTCGAACTGCCGCTGACCGGCACGCAGGGCCGCACCCTCGACCTCGTCGACCCGGCCACCGGCGACGCCACCACCGTCACCTTCCCGACCGACGTCGAGTTCGCGTCGCTGCAGGTGGCGCGCGACGGCGAGCGCGCCGTCCTCGTCGCCGCCGCCACCGACGTGCCCGCCGAACTCGACCGCACCCTCGGCTGGCTCGCCGCGCAGCCGCAACGCTGGGCCGAGCTCGACGGCGACGTGCTGTTCACCACCGCGGACCGCGACCCCGTCGAACTCGCGCTCACCGACCCCGCCACCGAGTCCACCTCGCAGCAGTCCCTCGCCGCGTCGACGACGTGGGTGCTCGTCGGGGGCGGCATCGTCCTTGCCGCCGGCCTCGCCGCGGCTGTGATCGGCGCGCTGCGATGGCGTCGCGGCCGGCCGCGCCCGCACTGATCGGACCCGCCATGAGCACCGTGACGACCACCGAGCGCGCCGCACTGTTCGCGCACACCAGCGCCCGCTGGGCGATCATCGTCGCCGCGACCCTGATCGGCTACCGGACCACGTGGCTGGCGCTGTCCGAGGAGGTCGCCCGCGGCACCGGCGGCGGCTACGTGGCGCTCGTGCCGCCGTTCGCGGTGCTGGCCGCCGAGGGCGTCACCCGCCGACGGCGCGGCGAACTGCCGATCCACGACCGGCAGACCGACCGGATCGTCGGCGGTGCCGTCCTGCTCATCGCGATCGCCGTCAAGTGGCTCCTGCTGCCGCGCTACGGGCCGAACTACCAGATGATGCACCTCGACGTGCTGTCCGCGTGGCTGTTCGTGATCGGCATGTGCGTGCTGCTGTTCGGGCTGCGGGTCGCCTCCCGCTACTGGCCGGTGTGGCTGCTGCTGGTGGGCACCTCACCGCTGGCCTACCGGGCGATGCTCGTGCAGCTCGGGGGCAGCAAGTTCGCCGCCGGGTTCCTGATGGTGCTGCTGGGTTCGGTCGCGATCGCCGTCGCGGTCGGCCGCACCCGGCGCCGCGCGCTGATCGGCTTCGGCGCGACGATGCTGCTCGGCCTGGCGCTGCTGGTCGTGGTGACCACCCGCTTCCCGGATGCGCGGGTCGCCGTCGCGCAGATCGTGCCGTCGGCGGTGGCCGCGCTCGTCATCGGCGCCGCGTTCTACCTGTACCGGTACCGGGGCCTCGCGCCGCGGACCCTGCCGCCGAACCCGGTGTCGCCGCGGGAGGCGGCCCGCGCGCTGCTGCTCATCGTGCCCGCGACCGTCGTGCTGGCCGCGGCGCCGCTGCCCGATCAGCAGCTCACGCCCGTGTCGGTGGGTCCGCCGCCGAGCGGCACCGTCAGCCAGGTCGTCCCCGTCGGCTGGTATCAGATCGGGTCCGTCGACTACGACTGGCCGCGAAGGTATTTCGGGTCGACGGCACAGCTGCGCCGGCAGATGATCCGCGCCGTCGAGCCGCGCGCCGACTGGGACCGGCTCTCGCGCCCGCGGACCGTCGCGGTGCAGACCCTGCAGGTGCGGCGGGTGGGGGTGTTCGAGGTGTATCCGGTCCACACCATGTACGACCTCGGGCAGGCGCGGGTGAGCCCGAAGATCCGGGTGGACCTCGGCCGGGGTGTGCAGGCCGACTTCTTCACCGTCGTCGACGACGAGCTGCTGCTGACGTGGAGCCTGATGAGTTTCGTGTGGACGCGGGGCGACGCCCTCGCGCAGCGGGTGAGCCTGCTGACCGTCGACAATCACGAGCTCGACGCCCCGTTCCCCCAGCCCACCCCGAACATGGCGTCGAACGCGAGCGCGCTGCTGTCGGTGTTCCTGCGCGGCCGGGCGTCGGTGGAGGATTCCGACCCCGAGTACAAGGACCTGGACATGCTCACCGAGGTGGGCCGTGAACTGGTGGAGGCGCAGTGGCGCGGCATCTAGTCGACGACGAGTTCAAGGCCGCGGCGCTGCACGACGCGGTGTACGGGCTGCGGGAGAAGCGGCCGCTGTCGTCGGCGTCGGTGGCGTTCGTGCCGTGGCAGAAGTGGCTGACCCTCGGCTTGGTCGCGGTGGTGATCCTGGCGCTGGTGTTCGTGACGATCCCGACGCTGACCGTGCTCACGGCGGTGTGCACGGCCGGGTACATCGCCACCCTCGCCGACCGGTTGCTGCTGTTCTCCCGCGGCCTGGCGCGCGACGCGATCTTCACCGTCGACGACGACGAGGCCCGGGCCGTGCCCGAGCAGGACCTGCCGACGTACACGGTGCTGGTGCCCGCCTACAACGAGCCGGAGGTGGTGGGCGATCTGATCGCGGCGATGACCGCGATCGACTATCCGGCCGAGAAGCTGCAGGTGCTGCTGCTGCTCGAGGAGGACGACGCCGTCACCATCGCCGCGGCGCGGGAGGCGGGCCTCGGCGAGATCGTGGAGATCCTGCTGGTGCCGGCGGCGGACCCGCGGACCAAGCCGAAGGCGTGCAACTACGGGCTGCACTTCGCCACCGGCGACGTCGTCACCATCTTCGACGCCGAGGACCTGCCCGAGCCGTTGCAGTTGCGGCGGGTGGCGGTGGCGTTCGACCGGCTCGGCGACGACGTCGCGTGCGTGCAGGCGAAGCTGGCGTTCCACAACGGCACCCAGAACATGCTCACCGGGTGGTTCACCGCCGACTACGCGCTGTGGTTCAACTTCGTGCTGCCCGGACTCATGCGCTCGAATTCGCCGATTCCGCTGGGCGGTACGTCGAACCACATCCGGCGCAGCGTGTTCGACGAGATCGGCGCGTGGGATCCGTACAACGTCACCGAGGACGCCGACCTGGGGGTGCGCATCGCCGAGTCGGGCTACCGTACGGCCGTATTGGACTCGACGACGCTCGAGGAGGCCAACAGCGATCCGATCAACTGGATCCGGCAGCGTTCCCGCTGGTACAAGGGCTATCTGCAGACGTGGCTGGTGCACGTGCGCCGGCCCGTACAACTGTGGCGGGGCATCGGCACCGTGGGGATGCTCCGGTTCACGACCCTGCTCGCCGGGACGCCGATCATCGCGTGCCTGAACATGGTGTTCTGGCTGATCACCATCTCCTGGCTGCTGGGCCAGCCGTTCCTGGTCGAGGAGATCTTCCCCTGGTACGTGTACTTCCCGGCGCTGATCTCCCTGGTGTTCGGTAACTCCGCGGTGCTGTACATGAACCTGGTCGCGTGCCGGGAGACCGGCAACTCGGCGCTGTGGCTCGCGTGCCTGACGGTGCCGCTGTACTGGCTGATGATGTCGGTCGCCGCGATCAAGGGCACCTACCAGCTGATCCGCAATCCCTCCTACTGGGAGAAGACCTTCCACGGGCTGTCCTCATGAGGGGCAGCACCGCCCGGGTGTTCTGGCTGTCCTGCCTGCTGTACGCGGCGGTGGGCCTGTACCTCGCGCTGGATGTGGCCTATTTCCAAGGCGATTCGCTCAGTCGCGTGGCGGCCGCGCGCAGCGCCCTGCACAGCCGCGACCCGCACCTGGCGGCGATCGGATTCGTGTTCACTCCCCTCACGGCGCTGCTGCAGCTGCCGCTGGTGGCGCTGTCGGACTGGTGGCCCGCGCTGACCCGGTGGGGCATCACGGCGGTGGCGCTGTCGGCGCCGTTCATGGCCGGGGCGGTCACCCAGGTGCACCTGTTCGCCCGCGACCGCGGCGCGTCGCCGTGGCTGGTGTGGACGGTGACGGTGCTGTTCGCGCTGAACCCGATGATCGTGTACTACGGCGCCAACGGCATGAGCGAGGCGCCGTTCCTGATGCTGCTGTGCTGGGCGACGCGCCGGCTGGTGCGGTGGATCGGCACCGACGACGTGCACGACCTCGCCGTCGCCGGGATCGCCGTGGGCCTGGCGTATCTGGCGCGGTACGACGCGCTCGCCGTCGGCGCGGCCGTCACCGTCCTCGTCGTCGCGGTGACGCGGTGGCGCACGGGCGGCTGGCGTCCGGCGCTGCTCGACGCGATCCTCGTCGCGTCGCCGGTGGCGTTGTCGTTCCTGGTGTGGGCGGCGACGAGCTGGCTGATCACCGGCGAAGCGCTGCAGCAGTTCTCGTCGTCGTATGGCAACGCGGCGATCCTCGAGCAGAGCGGCGGCGGTTCGGCCGGGGGTCTGGCGGCGCTGGCGTTCTCCGTCGCCGAGATCCTGGTGCTGGGGCCGGCGCTGCCGCTGCTCGCGCCGGTCGTCGCGGTGCTGGCGTGGCGCCGCCGGGACTTCGAGCCGGTCGTGCCGTTCGTGGTGCTGGGGGCGGTGCTGGCGTTCGCGGCCCTGTCGTACTTCCGGGGCATGACGTTCCCGTTCCTGCGGTTCTACCTGGCCGCGGTGCCGCTGGCGGCGATGTGGGTGGTGCAGCTCGCGCCCCGTCGCGGGCAGCTGCGGGCGCGCCGGCTCGGCGCCCACGCGACGGTGCGCCCGCAGGACCGCGGCTCCCTCGCGCCGGTCGGGGCGCTCGCGCTCGCGGTGTCGGTGCCGGTCACGTTCGTCGCGATGGGCGATGCGAACCTCTCGCAGGAGCAGCATGCGCTGCGCACCGTGCTGTTTCCCGACCCGGACGACACGTCGGAGCTGCGGGACCAGGAGAACCGGATCATCGCCTCGTTCGGCACGGAACGCCGCGTCGCCGACTATCTCGACGACCTCGACCTGCCCGACGGCTCGGTGGTGATGGACACCGTGTACGGGTTCGCGGTGCTCACCGCCACCGACCGGCCCGAGCAGTTCGTCGTCCCCTCCGACGCCGACTTCACCCGCATCCTCAACGACCCCGCCGCGAACGGCGTGCGCTATCTGCTGACCGTGCCGAACGAGGGCCGTGGCGTCTCGGATGCGGTGAACCGCCGCTACCCCACCGTTTTCGAGAACGGCGCCGACATCGCGACCCTCGATCTGGAGATCCCCAACGACGGCGACAACCAGCCGACCTGGCGTCTGTACCGGATCGGTTGACGCGCGGCGGGCAGCGTGCCACCATCGCTGCACCGACCCCGAAAACGGGGCGACCCCGGCCGGTGCGCCAACACCGAACCGGGGTCTGGGCACAAGACAGTAGGAGCTGTCATGCACCGTGAGGTGGATTGTATCCACACGCCGATTCCCGGCGCGTATCCCCGCAAGTGGCCGCGTGCCACACGCCCCGACGTGGCGTCGTCCGCTGCGCTGACCTGCGCGAGCCCGCCGACGACCTGATCTGCACCCCGCCCCGCACCCGACCGCCGGGTCCGGGGCCATCGGTGTTTCCCTGCGTGCGTGCGAGGGCCGTTCCGGTGACCGAGGCGCACGCGGTCACGTCGTTTTCCGTGCGGGTCCGACGCTAACCAACCGCATCCGGCAATCCTTCGTCCCGGTGAACGGCACCGGGCACCCGATCGAGTACGGGTCGACACGTCCGACCGGGTCCAGCTCAGCCGCTTGTCTTTTCGGCAGGCGGCCACACGTGCTGGCCGAGACGCGGTATCGGGGCATGGTCCGTGGGTTTGCTTGGGGAAGGGGCCGACGAGTCAGGGACCCGAAGGGTCTCCGTCTGCTTTGCCGTCCCGAAATCTTCTCTGCCGCGCCCGAACACGTGTACTCGATCCGGCGACGCGCACCGGCACGGATCCCCAGTGCCGGGTCTACAGCACCGGGATCAGCGCGGGCTCGGCGGCAGCTCGTGCAATGCGCGCACCAACGGCGCCAGCTCCGGGATCTCGCACGCCTCGCCGAGGGCGGCTTCGAGGGTGGCATCGTGCGTCGGACGCGCACTGTCCAGCAGCTCGCGCCCGGAGGCGGTCAGTTCGGTGTAGATGCCGCGGCGATCGTCCTCGCACAGGATCCGCGTGAGCAATCCGCGCTTCTCGAGACGATTGACGAGCCGGGTCGTCGCGCTGCTGCTCAGCGCGGCCGCACGGGCGAGCTGCGCCATCCGCATGTGCCAGCCGTCCTGCCGGCTCAGCGCGTCGAGCACGGTGTACTCGACCACCGAGAGCTGGTGCCGCTGCTGGAGGGCGCGTTCGAGCTCGGTGTCGAGCGCCCCGTGCAGCGCGGCCAGCGTGCGCCAACCTTGCGCGCGGATCTCCACCGCGTCGTCCGCAATGCCCACGTCGCCTCCTCGCTTCCTGCCCTCGCCGATACTACCCGCTTGCGCATGTATAGAGCGCGTGCAACTATTTATGAGGCGTCTGCAACTACTGCACACGCGCTCTATGCGCTGACGCGCAGACCTTCGAAAGGAACTCGACGTGCCTTCAGGCCTCATCGCCCTCGCCATGGGCGGATTCGGGATCGGTCTCACCGAATTCGTGATCATGGGATTACTACCGGAGGTCGCTGCGGACTTCGCCGTAAGCGAGTCCGTCGCCGGCTACCTCATCTCCGGGTACGCGCTCTCGGTCGCCCTCGGCGCGATCCTGCTCACCGCCGCCCTCACCCGCTTCGACCGGAAACGGGCCCTGCTGTCCCTGATGGTGCTGTTCATCGTCGGCAACCTGCTGTCGGCCCTCGCTCCGTCGTACGAGGTCATGATGGGCGGACGCATCGTCGCGGCCCTGTGCCACGGCGCGTTCTTCGGCATCGGATCGGTCGTGGCTGCGGACATGGTCGCACCCTCCAAGCGCGCCGGCGCCATCGCCATCATGTTCGCCGGCCTCACCATCGCCAACGTCCTCGGAGTTCCGTTCGGCACCCTGCTCGGTCAGCAACTGGGGTGGCGCTCGACCTTCTGGGCGATCACCGCAATCGGCGTGGCGGCGCTCGTCGGTATCACCGCCCTGGTGCCGGCCACTCCCCCTGCCGCCACGCACGGCGGCCTGCGCGGCGAGCTCCACGCGTTCCGCAACAAGCAGGTCTGGTTCTCGATCGCGCTGACCGTCCTCGGCTACGGCGGCATGTTCGGCGCCTTCACCTACATCGCCTTCACCCTGACCGAGGTCAGCGGTTTCGCCACGTCCAGCGTGCCGTGGCTGCTCATCGTCTTCGGCTCCGGCCTGTTCGTCGGAAACTACCTGGGCGGCAAGGCAGCCGACCGAGCCCTCACCCCGGCGCTGACCTGGATCCTCGTCCTGGTGACCGCCGTCCTGGTCGTCTTCGCCGCCACCGCCGACAACCGGACCATGACGATCGTCTCGCTGTTCCTCATGGGCGCCTTCGGTTTTGCGACAGTTCCCGGCCTGCAGATGCGAATCATGAACTACGCCTCCGCCGCCCCCACCATGGCCTCAGGCGCCAACATCGCCGCCTTCAACGTGGGCAACGCCCTCGGTGCCTGGCTCGGCGGACTGACCATCGCAGCCGGCCTGGGCTTCACCTCCCCGATCTGGATGGGTGCAGTCGTCACAGCCGCCGGCCTCGTCGTGCTGCGGATCGCCACGGCGATGGATCGGCCGAGTGCCGAAGCGCCGGCGGACTCGACGCTCGTGAACATCTGACCCTCGCCCGCTGACCTCGCGTCCACCGGCCCGCCGAGGCTCGCCGATCGGACTGGCGTAGCGGTCTTTCAGGCTCTGGAAGAACGACTTCGCCAGAGCGTTCTCGTAACTCCGCGCGGCCGCCGTCCAGCAGCAGTAATTGCGGGCCGCTCGAGTCGTGTATCGCGTAGTGCATCCGCACCTCGCCTGGCGGTGTATGGCCGATCAGTCGTGTTTCGCCTCGTAGCGCAGCAGGACCGTGCCACCCGGGAAGGTGCGGTTCTCCAACAGTCGCAGCGAGATCCATGACGGCAGTGTCGGAAAGAACGGGGTGCCGCCACCCACGGCGGTGGGGGCGACCACGAGCCGGTACTCGTCTACCAGTCCCGCCCGCACGATCGGTGCGGCCAGCGTCGCGCCGGCCACCTCCAGCGTCCCGTCGGTTTCGGCTTTCAGCTTCGTCACCACCTCGACCGGGTCACCGCGTTCCAGGCGGGAGTTCCACTCGACGGACTCCAGGGTGTGCGAGAACACGACCTTGGGCATGTCGCGCCAGATGCGGGCGAAGTCGACGATCAGAGGGGTGGCGTCCGGGGCCTTGTCGGCAGTCGGCCAGTAGGCAGCCATCAGTTCGTAGAGCCGCCGCCCGTAGAACGACAGGGCGGTCTCCCGCTCGAAGTCGTTCCAGTACTGGTGCAGTTCTTCGCTCGGATCGCTCCAGTCGATGTTCCCTTGCGCATCGGCGATGTACCCGTCCACCGACACGTTGAAGCCATAGATGAGTTTGCCCATGCAGATCAGACTGCCCCGGAGGGCGAAACTCATCGCGACGCCGCACAAGTTATTGCCGAATCGTTGTGGACGAACGAGCGTCAGGCGACCTCCTCCCACTTGCAGGCCGGAAGCGCCGCCTCCGGTTCATCGCCGACCGATGCCGGAGTGGCACCGGCGGCAGCGCCGGCTGACCGGACTCGACGAGATCGTGCTCTCGTTCGGTGTCAGAGGATTGGGGCGACCGGCTGTCGGAGTATGGTGCGCAGTCGGTCGGGCGCGGTCCTGCGGAAGTCGGTGAGATAGATCTCGTGATGCTTTCCGGTCAGGCGCAATTCGTTGTCCGGGACGAACTCTTCGTGAAGTTGCGCGAGTACGTCAGCTTCGTCGTCGAAGGGGCCGACGTGCAGTGTCTGCACGCATCGGCCTTCGCGAAGCGTCTCGAGGCGGACGTCGTCGAGGCCCTGCGGCCGATTCCCGGCCCCGGCGCGTTCGACGGCCGCGGCGAACATCGCGTGGTCGATCCAGTCCGGCGTCATTATCATCATGGTCCAGTCCCATCGTGATTTGTCCCGCGCCGCGGTAAACGAATCCATGTCGTCCGCCCACCACAATCCCTCGAGTGGCGGAACGACGTAGTCCTGGTCCAGATCGCGCTTGCTGGCGAACTTCAGCTTGTACGCCACGGGGTACAGAGCGCGGACTGCCCGGTCGAAGTCGGGCGAGGTATTGGGGTCGCCACGGCCATCGACCATGAGGTATTGCATCGTCGGTACGTCGACCAGGCGGAACTTGCCCCGTCGTGCCTGATAGGCGTCGAGGGTCCTTTTGAAATCAGTCTTCTCCGTCATCGGGTACCCGGACTCGCGCTGCGAGCCACGTCCTTTCCGCCTCGAGCAGGCTGAGTGAGTGCGAGAACACCTCGCGCGCGGGCGGCGGAAGATGCGGATCCGCTCTCTGGACCGCGGGCAGCGCGGCGATTCGATCGTCGATCTGGGCTGGTCGAGCGGTCTGGAGAGTTGCGGCGTCAGGTGGAGAGGGTCAAGGGGGCGTGCTGCAACTGTTCCGCCGTGATGAAGGTCAGGAGAATTTGCGTCGGTAGATCATGACCGCTGCGGTGTACGAGGCGACCAGGATGCCGGCACACCAGGCGAGGGCCACCCACAGGTCGCCGGCCACTGGCTGGCCTGTGAGCAGGTCGCGGACCGCGTTCACGATCGACGTCACGGGCTGGTTGTCGGCGAATGCCCGCACCGGGCCCGGCATCGACTCGGTGGGCACGAAGGCGGAGCTGACGAACGGCAGGAAGATGAGCGGGTAGGCAAATGCCCCCGCGCCGTCGACGGTGCTCGCCGACAGGCCGGCGATGACCGCGAGCCAGGTCAGCGCCAGCGTGAACAGGGTGAGGATTGCGGCGACCGTGAGCCATTCGAGGATGTTTGCCCCGGAACGGAACCCCATGAGGACGGCGAACCCGACGACGATGGCCAGTGCGGTCAGGTTGGCGACCAGTGAGGTCAGGACGTGTGACCACAACACCGAGGACCGGGAGATCGGCATCGACTGGAATCGTTCCACGATGCCGCCCTGCAGGTCGTTGAACAGTCGCACCGAGGTGTACGCAACACCCGAGGCGACGGTGATGAGCAGGATGCCGGGCAGCAGGTAGCTCACGTACGCGGCTGTGCCCGTTCCGGCGCCGGTGTAGGCCTGCGCGAACGTCTCGGCGAACTCGACGGGGTCTTCGCCGACGATCTCCCGGAGCGGAGTTCCGTCGGCCGCGGCGCGCTCCCACAGGTCGGCGGAGTCGCCGAGCATCGTCACGAGGGTGCCGCCGTCGGTGAGGCCACCGTAGTAGGTGAGGTACCGCTGGAAGGCCTTCGCGGTGCTTGCGTAGGGTTCCGGCAGCTTCTCGATCCGAGCCTTGTACCGCCTGAACTGCTTCTTCTGCTCGAGTGATCCGGTGAGGAATTCGATCCATCTGGCGGCCATGATCACTTCTCTCCTTCGTGCAGCTGTTCGATACGTTCTGCGAGGAAGCTCCAGTTCCTCCAGAATTCGCTGAGTTGGTCTCGCCCCCGCGCGTTGAGGGTGTACACCTTGCGCGGCGGGCCTTTCTCGGATGGAACCTTTTCCACGTCGACGAGGTCTCGCTGCTCGACCCGGACGAGTAGGGCGTAGACGGTGCCCTCCGCGATGTCCGTGAAGCCCTGCTCGCGTAACTGTGCGGTGATCTCGTACCCGTAGGCGGGCCGTGTCGCGAGGATCGCGAGCACGATGCCCTCGAGGACTCCCTTGAGCATCTCGGTCGCCTGCTTGCCCATCACTCTCTCCCGGTACCTGGTGTCGCTGACTACCGGTACAAAGTAACACTGAGTACTGGTAGGTGACAACACTCAGTAGTGGGAGAATTTTCGACCCTGCCGGACACGCGGAACCTGCCACTGAGGACGACGTGGAGGGGTAGTGAGCTGTTGCGGCTGTTGCGGCACAGGAAGTTCGATCCGAAGCGCCTCGTTCGTTGCGGTCCGGGCCCTGGGTGTGATGGCACACTGGCCGCATGCCGACATCACGTGGGCCCGTCCGTCCGCACCGGACGCTGTCGGTGCTGGTGACAGAGCTGGCGATCTGCGATGGAGAGGTCGCGCCACCTGAAGTCGGGGAGATCGGACAGTACTGGTTGCTGTTCGCCGAGACACCACCGGACGCAGGAGATCCGAGCATCGTCACCGTCGAGGTCGAGGTCGAACCACTCGACGACGGTGTCCCGCTACGACAACCCGCTCCCTCGCCGGCATTTCCCGATGAGGAACGGTGGTGGGAATGGCGACTGTTCCTACGCGGTGACGGGTGGACGGCCACCTGGTACAGCCGACGCCCCACGGTCGGCAGGCAGCGACTGACCGGCCGGTTGTTCGGGGATCTCGGCTATGCCACCACCGGCTCCGCCACGGGCCGGATCCTTCGAGCACGAGTGGTCTCCGACAATTACCAGATGCTCGAACAACCTCCCACCGAACCGAAACGTCACCCACGGTGGATCCCGATCCCCGGCACCCGGACATTCCGGGAAGTGGAGGCGGCGACCGGAGTGTTCCGCGACGACACCAACCCGACGGCAGCCGAGTCACCCACGGAGGACGCGGTTCGCGAATGCGGGGTGCTGGTCGACCTCGATCTCGACGATGTGCCGCCACCACCGGTACGGCCGACCATCGTCCCGGCCGCAGTGTCCGCCCATGACCGTGATGTGTGGGTGGTCGATCGCGAACTGCCCACCGTGATCCGACTGCGAGAACCGAGCACTGTGCGCGAATACCGCTTTCCGGGTGCGATTCTGGCCGGGCTTGCACACCGCCCCCGCTGGGTACATGCCGACGACGACGGATGTTGGGTGGTCGGACGGGACGGAATCTTCCGCTGCAGTCTCGACGGATCCGTCGTCCGGATCGACGAGCAACCAATCATCGGCTCTGCCGCATACAACGGAGTGTTGCTGTCATGGCGACGCACCGGCGAGCACACCTCGGTGAGCCTGCAGTGGCCCGGTGGACGGCATCAGGAGCTCGAGCCGCTCGACGGCCGGATAGGCGCCGTGGACCCTGGCAGAGACGGATTTATGGGTGTGCTGCACCCCGGAACGGACACCGATACCGACGGCGACTTCTCGAGGCTGTTCGTCATCGATGCGGACGGGCACACCCGACTCGGCCCCCCGCTCACCCGGCTGACGGGCACGTTCTTCGTCGGGAACGATCCGCGACGATTGGTCGACCCGCGAGGACGACAGGTACCGATCCGGCCGGATCTGACAGCCGGTGAGGTCGAGAGTGTTCCGATCAGGGGATCTGTGGGCGGAACGGCCGGGCCGTGGGTATGGGTCGTGCATCCCGGGGGTGACCTGAGTGTCGAACCGAACCCCCTCAGTGATTGGCACTGCCTGCTGTCGGTGCTCGACCCGGTCACCTTTGCATTGAAGTGCCGTCTGGCTGTCTTCTCGCCGTACCCGGAGGTGTCGTACGACGGCGAAGGACGAATGTGGATCGTCGCAGGTGGGATGTGGCTGGTCGATCCATCGTCACGAAATCCGGTGCAACGAGTACACCTCGCCTGAATCGTGGGCGTCACCACCCGCGATACGGTCTCGTCGTGATCCAACACGGAATCGTCATCGCGGACCACCACCAATTCGTGCTCGGCACACCCACCGGAGAAACGTACCTGCCGGAGGAAACCGGCAGCGTCATCGAAGTTGGCCCGAATTTCGCTACGGTTATGACCGGCATCGCCTCGGGACCGGTCCGGTTGACCGTCGATGTCCTCGACAGCGAACCCGAGGCCCCGGTCGGTATCGAAGGATGGGGCGTCATTGAGGAAGCCACAGTCGAGTTCACCGCCTCGGCACACGTGCTCACCCTGGACGGAATGAAAGCTCCGGACTTCCGGAAACTGCCGATCAAACGAGGTCCGCATCGATTCCGGGTTTTCGGCCGCGGACGTGATTCCTACACCGGGCAATCCGTCACCGAACCGACGGAAGACTACCTGGTTCAGGTTTGGCAGACGACGCAACCGCGAGAGATGGCGCGGTTGCACAAGTGCGATGCCGCGTGGGACCAGAGCATCGTCACCCATCCCAAGCGCAACTGGTGGGATCCCGATCCGGCCGGCGACGCCACTCTCTATGTCAAGTACGGATACGACCGGATGGCCCAGTGGGCGAAGGACGAAGCCATCCGATGGGGTGGGCGGCCGCCATCGGACAAGCTCCGCGCCAACTACTACGCGATGGGCATCGCCGGTCTCGACCGCCCCCTGGCCGATGCGATCACCCGTGCTCGGTCCCCGAAACTGCGTCGCATCGCGGCCTGGGCAGCACGCCGGGCATATACCACTGCAGGCATCGCAGAGATCGAATGGATTCGCCCGGCACTGGCCGCCTTGGATCGGGACGAGCCATTACCGCACCCTTTCGGGGAACACGAGTCCCAGGCACTGCGGCAGGCATTCGACGACGATCCGGCTATCGACACGACCGTCACCGGCAATGATGTCGAGAATGCCGAGGTATCTGCCGCTCTACGGGGGATGCACGTTGTTTCCACAGCGGTGAAGCCTGATCCGTTGAATGCCGCGTTCCACTGTTTGGACATCGCCGCAAAGACTGAAGACTCGAACTATGCATCGTTGATCAAGGATCTGCGACGTGAGTTCTTCCCGAAGTTGATGCCGGTGGAGCAGTACAAGCGGTGGATCTGACGACAGTCGGGGTGACGCTCAGGCAAAGAGTCGACACTGGTGTGCACCAACCGAGACTCTTTCGCGGCCGAGCTTTCCAATTCTCCTACGCCTCACGTCGCGCCCTCGGGTGCCGATCACCGACCTGCTCGATAGGCCGGCGGTTACGCGTACGGCGGGTCCAGGTATGTCGTCACCGCGAGAATGACGATGACCAGCCCGAAGATGAAAACGTCCCGGCGACGGCTGCGCGTGTTCACCGGGCCTCCATAGGTGGGTTGTTCGAGTGCGTCTCGGTACGCGCTCAGGTGTCGCGGGACGGCATAGGGTTGTAGTCCCGGGCTGAGGATCGCGGTGACGCCGGGCAGGCTGAAGGGTCAGGTGAACGCAGCGCGTTCCGGCACGTCGGCTGCCGGTCGGCGGAGCAGGACGTAGCCGCCGACCCCGAGCAGGGCCGCGGTGACGGTGACGACGCCCAGCGGCACCGCGGTCCCCGGACCGGCGAGGCCGACGAGGGGTGCGGTGAGGCCGCCGAATGCGAAGCGGGCCAGCCCGAGCAGTGAGGCGGCCGAACCGGCGACGTCGGGATAGTTTTCCAGTGCAAGGGAAGTCGACGGCGGTGTCGCGACCGCCACCCCACTGACCATCATGAGCAGTGAGACGACCATCGCGGCCAGGGGCAGATCCGCAGCGGCGGTGAGCAACACCCCACCGGCGCCGGCCACCACCATGATCAGACCGGCGACCAGGGTGCCCCGGACGGACCACCGCTCCGCGGTGCGTCCGGCGAGGAAGCCGAAGACCATGAATCCCAACGAGTTCAGACCGAAAGCGTACGAATAGCCCTGCGGTGACAGGCCGTAGATGCCCTGGAGCACGAAGGTGGCGCCGCTGAGATAGGCGAACAGTGCGGCGTTGACGAACCCCGTGACGAGGACTGCGCCGAGGAACACCCGGTCGGCCAGCAACCGGCGGAACACTCGCCCGGTGTCGGCCACGCCACCGGTTCGCCGGCTGCCGGACGGCAGCGTCTCACGCAGCACAACGGCACTCGCGACGAGGATGACCACACCCACGACGGCCAGGAACACGAAGGTGCCCCGCCAGTCGGTGACCGTCGCCAGCTGTCCACCGATGACCGGGCCGACGATAGCGGCCAGGCCGCCGAGGATCGTCAGCCGGCCGTAGTAGCGCAGCAGCCGGGCGCCGGAATACAGATCCCGGCCGGCGGCCTGGGCGATGACGATGCCGACCGCGCCGGTCAACCCCTGAACCAGGCGCGCCGCGACGAGCATCTCGATGGTCGGGCTCACCGCGCACCAGGCGGACGCCACGATGTAGGCAGCGACGCCGAGCAGCAGCGGGCGACGGCGGCCGAACCGGTCCGAGAGCGGACCCGCGACGACCTGCCCGAGCGCGAGCCCGAGCAGGCACGCGGTGACGGTCAGCTGCGCGGCCGACGTGCTCGCCCCGAGGTCGGCGGTGAGCGCGGGCAGGACCGGCAGGTACAGGTCCATCGAGATCGGGCCGAAGACGGTGAGCAGGCTCAGCACGACGCCCAGCGCCCGACCTCCGGTTCCGGGGCCCGAAACGCTGCCGACCTTGCCCACGGCGACCCGGTGGTCGTCGTGGCGGTCCGAGGTCAGGGAGGCAGGCATGAACGAACGGCTCCTGATGAGTTGTGAGTCGGCCGTGCGGCAGACTCGAGGTGGTGGCCGCCGGTCGGTGGCGGTCGGGGTCAGGGGCGGAGCAGGACCTTGATGGCGCTTCGCTCGTCCATGGCCTTGTAGCCTTCGGCGGCCTTCCCGAGTGGCAACTCGAGGTCGAACACCTTGCCCGGATCGATCTTTCGGTTCCAGATCAGGTCGACGAGTTCGGGCAGGTACTGCCGGACCGGGGCCGGACCGCCGTGCAGGTGCACGTGGGAGAAGAACAGCTCGTCGCCGGGCAGCTGCACGTCGTGCGCGACACCGACGTAGCCGACGTGCCCGCCGGGCCGAGTGGACCGGATGGCCTGCATCATCGACTCCTGGGTGCCGACGGCCTCGATCACCGAGTGCGCCCCCAGCCCGCCGGTGAGCTCCTTGACCCGGGCGACGCCCGCGTCGCCGCGCTCGACGACGATGTCGGTGGCACCGAACTCGCGGGCCAGCCGCTGGCGCGGTTCGTGGCGGCTCATCGCGATGATCCGCTCGGCACCCAGCTGCTTCGCCGCGAGCACCGCGAGCAGGCCGACGGCGCCATCGCCGACGACCGCGACGGTCTTGCCCGGTCCGGCTTCGGCGGCGACCGCACCGAACCATCCGGTGCCGAGGACGTCCGAGGCAGCCAGCAGCGACGGGATCAGGTCGGGGTCGGGCATGCCCGGTGTGGCCACCAGCGTCCCGTCCGCGAGCGGAACCCGCAGGAACTCGGCCTGGGACCCGAGCATGCCCATGATCACCCGGTGGACGCACGAACTCTGATAGCCGGCGCGGCAGATCTCGCAGGTGTTGTCGGACGCGAAGAACGACCCGACGACGAAGTCGCCGACCTCGATGCTGGTGACGTCCTCGCCGATCTCCTCGACGACGCCGACGTACTCGTGGCCCATGGGGATCGGGCCGTCGTAGGTCTCGACCCCGCGGTAGGGCCACAGGTCCGAGCCGCACACGCAGGTCGCGGACAGCCGGATGATCGCGTCGGTGGGTTCGACGAGGGACGGACGGTCGCGTTCCTCGACGCGGACGTCGCCGGGGGCGTGCAGGACTGCTCCTCGCATGACGGTGCTCCTTGATGGTCGAACTCGAGGTCCGGCATGTCTCCGGGCCGACTTCCATGAAACCCCGTGCACCGCCCGCGCGGGAGGTCGCGTTCATGGGGGGTACAAGCGCAACCTCCCTCGGCGACGCACCGGACGTACCGTGGACGGCGTGGACAACCGCGCCGACATCCGCAGCTTCCTCGCCACCCGGCGGGCCCGGCTGACCCCGCAGCAGGTCGGGCTGCCCGCCGGCGGCGGGCGCCGCCGGGTCCCCGGGCTGCGGCGCGAGGAGGTGGCCGTGCTGGCCGGGGTGAGCACCGAGTGGTACACCCGCCTGGAGAAGGGTCACATCGGCGGCGTCTCCGAAGACGTCCTCGAGGCGGTCGCCCGGGCACTGCAGCTCGACGAGGCCGAACGCACCTACCTGTTCGACCTCGCCCGCGCCGCCCGGCCCACCCACCGCGCACCCCGCGCCCGCAAGCAGGCCCAGGTGCGGCCGCGGGTGCAGTGGATGCTCGACTCGATGACCGCCTCCGCCGCATTCGTCCGCAACGGACGCATGGACATCCTCGCCACCAACGCGCTCGGCCGTGCCCTGTACTCGCCGCTGTTCACCGACGACCGCAGACCCGCCAACATCGCCCGGTTCCAGTTCCTCGACCCCGGCGCCCAGGACTACTTCCCGGACTGGGACGGCGCCGCCAACGTCACCGTCGCACTGCTGCGTGCCGAAGCCGGCCGCGACCCCCACAACAAGGACCTGCGCCACCTCGTCGGCGAACTGTCCACGCTCAGCGAGGAATTCCGCACCCGGTGGGCGGCCCACGATGTCCGCATCCACCACGCCGGGAGCAAGCAGTTCAACCATCCCGTGGTCGGGCCGCTCGACCTCGTCTACCACTCCCTCGACCTGGCCGCGGACGACCACTGGGTCCTGGACCTGACCATCTACACCGCCGAACCCGCAACCGCATCCGAGGACCGGCTCAAGGTTCTCGCCAGCTGGGCCGCCACGCACCTCCCGGCCCACCCGGCGACCGAAGCATCCAGCTGACCCGAGCCGTCGCGTCGAGTGCGTCGCCTTGTCTCACCGCTCGACGGTGAACGTCGACTCCGCGCTCAGACCGGTGACGACATCCTGCAGCCGCAGCGTGTACTGGCCCGGGGTGGTTACCCGAAACTTCGTCAGTCCACCGAACGACGACGCGTACCCGTCGGAGCAGCGGGCAGACTTGTGGTCCTCGTGACGCTCCCCCTCCGGCCCGGTGAGGGTGACGGTGATCTGGCAGTGCTCCCCGCCGTACCGTTCGTCGCCGGTACGGGCCGACCACCCGTACGACACTTCGACGGCCGGGTCCGCACCGGTCGACAGTTGATACAGGTACGGTCCGATCTTGCGGCCCGCGCGGACCGGTTCGGTCATCTGGTTGTCGAGTTCGAAGCGGTCGATGGCGTACACCTCCTCGGGCACGTCCGACATGTCCACCGCATCGCCGCCGCGGGCGCGGAGGACGACCGTCGCCGAGTTGCGGCCGGTGAATTCGCCGCCCAGCCCCTCCACCATGGACCCCAGCAAGCCGGCGCTCTTCGGCAGCGAACCGATCCCGGTGACGAAGCTGCCCAACGCCTCCCGCGCGGTGCCGGCCGGCGAGAAGCTGGGTGATTTGACGGCCCACCCACCGGCGGTGGTGGTGCACTCGATCGCCTTGCGGCTCAGGTCCCCTGCCTCCCGGTCGCTCGCCGACACGATGCCTTCCATCGTGATCGGATCGCCCATGCAGTCCAAGGTGGCGACGATGTCGCCGGGGTTGGTCATGTCGAGCAGTGTGTTCCCGCCCCACACCATCGACAGGCCGTGCGCGGCGGCGTCGACCAGCGACATCGCGGCGTGCACGCGCAGGTCGATCGTCCGTGGCACGTCGGAAGTGTCGTACACCAGATCGGTGACGCCCCGCGGGTGCAGCAGAGCACCGTCGCCGACGTCGGACGCGAGGATCGATCCGTAGACGATCGAGTTGCCGGCTGCGCCCACCGACAGTTCGGTGGTCTCCGCCCGCTCCGTGGGCGGCGGCGTCGACCGGGCGATCCAGCCGAGGGAAGAGTTCGAGTGCAGCGACACCACGAGCTTGCCGTCCTCCTCGGCCAGGCAGGGGTAGACGACTTTCTCACCTGGGGTGATCGCATCGTAGGTGACGTCGCCGATCGTCACCGGTTCACCGTGGCACGCTGGTTCGTCGATCGACGTGCCGAAGAAGCCCTCCACGTTTTCCTCGACGGTCTGCCGCATGTCGGAGAAGTCGACGACTCCGCCGCGGAACTCCGACAGGTGGGTCGTCTCGGCGGAGAGTGTTCGGGTTGCCTCGTCCCACGTTGCGGGCAGCAGCTCGGAGACGTCCGGGTTGCGGTCACTGCGCGCGACCACCACGGGCTGCTGATCGTCGGTCAGATCGTCGAACGTGTCCTCACCGTCCGGGATCCGGAACCGGACGGTGAGCGCCGACTCGGGCTGCTGCCCGCCTCCGAGGGTGATCGACGCGGCAGGCCGGCTCAAACGCAATGCCGCGCCGTCGCCGGTGTCGACGGGGTCGAGCGGATCGACGACCAACTCGGTGCCGACCGGCGCCACCCCCGCTGCCCCCTCGACCGTGACCGCCCCCTCCGGTAGTTGCACGGTGAGCTCGACCCCGCCGGCCTCCACCGGCGCCGACGCGACGTGCGCCGGTGCGGAATCGGGGGCCGCCGGTTCGGACGGCGGCGACTCGGTGGAGCATGCCGACATCGACACGGCCAGGACCGTCGCCACCGACCATAATCCCTGGGATCGCCTCATACCGCAGTTCCTCCCCTTCACCGGAGCACCGCGGCCGCGGGCCCTCCGTCGCGCGGGTCTCGGACGTATCCGTTTGGCGGACACGTACGTTCGAACGAACCGACGCACGGTGGCTCGATGTTAGATGACGGCCGGGCGCACGTCCGTGCACTCGCGGGACGACACGGCACATTTCAGCGGCTCCGTGCCGGGAAGCACGCCCCGCACCGGATCGCCGGGCCGCTGTCGGATCGGGGACGTCTCATTCACCCCTCGAACACCTCGTACTTGTTCTGACAAATATTTCCCGTGCCCGAAATGGCGGTCATCCGGTAGCCCGCGGCACTCACCGGGAGACCCTCGGGGAACATCTTCTTCATGACATCCCCTACAGGGACCCTGTTGAAATCCCAGCACCCCGCCTTGTTTTGCCCCAAGAAGGGATTATCCCAGAAGATCTGCGCCCAACACTGAGGGTCCGAGCCATTGATGCTGTATGTCAGCCACCCTTTTGTTCCTGTCATGAAGCCCTTGTCTCTCACCGAGAACAGGGAGGCTTCTCCTGGCGGAACCATCTGATCCGGCGGTTCTGCCCATCCGCCGTGGTCGAATGAAGTCCAGGCAATTTCGAGCTCATGCGACGTGTGATTTGCAACTGCGATAGCGACGCCCCGGTCGCCGTCCAGGACGCCGTAAACGGTTCTCAGCGACTCCGCCATCTGCTTGATCGCAACTGCCACAGCCGCGATTGCCACGATACTCATTGGATTTTTCCTTCCGGGTCCGAGCCTAGGTGTCGACTGCAGGGTCGAATATCCATGTAGTCGCGCGTCTCTCCGATATCGATCCTCGGGCCCGAAGTCCACCGATGTCGATCCCACGTCTGAGGGATTGCGGTCCGGGCTGACATAGTTCGCACGGCTCGGCAGACGACAAGGTCCATCCGCCGTGAAGTAGCCGGACCACTGCAGGAAGGGTGCGGGCTCGCCAGGACGACCGGTCAGGAACGAAAGGCGTCCGCTGTCGAGCACATTTCCGCTCGGATCAGCTGAATTCGGCTCCGGCATAGCCTCTTCGACCCCGAGAGGTCGATGGCCAGGACTCGACCAACTGCTCGACGGCCCAGGTCAGCGGCTCCCGTGTCGCGCCAGCACGTCACGCACCGGATCGCCGGGGCCGACGTCGTAGGTGCACTGGTCACCGCGCGGATCGGGCACGAACGCCCACAGCAGCGCACCGGCGGCACCGGCCTCGCGGTAGCCGGTCAGCGCCTCGTCCACCCGCTGGGCGCGCTCGGTGAGCGACAGGCAACTCCCGGCTTCGATGCCGAGTTCGGCCACCAGGATCGGCTTGGTCACCTGGCCGAGGCGCACCGGCAGCCACGCCGCGTCGTCGTAGTCGTGGTACTGCAGCACGTCGAGGTAGGGCGACTGTGCGAGCTGCGCGTAGCCGTCCCCGGCACTGCCGCACTGATCCCCGCCGATCAGGCCGAGGGTGATCGGGTGCCGCGGATCGGTCTCGCGCACGATGCGGCCGACCGCGTCGATCCACGACCGCAGCAGCTGCGCCGAGTCGGCCGGGCACGAACGTCGGGGCAGGCTGCACACCTCGTCGCCGCACACGCCCGGCTCGGGCTCACCCAGCAGGTCCCATGCGGCGAGCGCGGGTGAGACCCGCCATCGGTCCACGGCCAGCCGCACCCAGTCCGCGAAGCTCACCGCGTACGGCGCCCGGCGCACGGTCCAGCCGTGCTCGTACCAGGCGCGATCCTTGTACAGCTCGTTGCCGCACGCGCCGTCCTGCGGGGACAGCACCGGCATCACCAGCTGCCCGTTCCGTTCCGCGGCGGCGAACACGGCGTCGATCGCGGAGAAGTCCAGGGTCCCCGTGACCCGGTTCAGCGCGAGCGCCTGGAAGGCGTTGAACCGGGTCAGCGACGTCGGCGGCAGGGACGAGAAGTACGCATCCAGATCCACCTGCGCGCCGCAGCCGCCATTGACGTCCCAGTCGGAGGCGAGCTGGTACGCGTTGAGCCCGGCCGGCCACCACGGTTTTGCGTCCAGGGTCAGGCCGCGGTGGTCGACGGCGACGCGCGGCGGTGGCGGCGGCTCCGGCGACTCGGACGGCGGTGGTGGCGCGCACGCGGTCGCCGCGATCAGGCAGGCCACGACCACGGCTGCGCGCATGCGCGAACGGTAGCCCCTTGCCGGCCCGGCAGGAAGACCGTCCGCTGTGTCGACGGCAGGTGAAGACCGGTTCGGGTCCACTTGCCGCGCGAGCCGTCCGCCGGTGGTCGAAACAGAGCTCTGCAATCCGGCACTCGCCACGCACGAAGTCGAAGTCCATAAGTAGCATTAGTGCTACCATCGGGTATGGAGAGTGTGGGGTTGAAGGAACTGCGCCAGCACGCCAGCGACTACGTCAAGCGTGCCGAAGCGGGAGAGACGATGCTGATCACAGTCGCCGGCCGCCCGAGTGCGATCCTCGGCCCGGCCGGCCGGAAGACGTGGTGTGCCTTCGACGAGGTCGCCGGCATCTTTCGAACCGACACCGATCCGACGTGGGAGGCAGACCGCAACCTGATCGACGACCCGATCGCGGACCCGTGGGCATCGCGGTGAGGACGGTACTCGATACGAGCATCCTGATCGCGAGGGATGTTCCGCCCATTGACGGCGAGGTCGCGATCAGCGCCGTGAGTCTGGCGGAACTGCACTTCGGAGTCCTGGTCGCGACCACCGCGCAGCAGCGCGCTCAGCGGTTGCAGCGCCTGGTCGCCGTGGAGCGCGCGTTCGAGCCACTCCCTGTCGACGCCAGTGTCGCTCGAAGTTACGGACAGCTTGCCGCGGCCGTGCACGCGTACGGTCGCAAACCTCGGCCTCGAGCACTCGATCTGATGATTGCCGCCACCGCGCACGCGAACAACGCCCGACTCGTCACCCGCAACGCGGACGATCTCCGCGGCATCGAACACCTACTGGAGGTCGACACCATCTGAAGGACAACCTGCGATCGCTGCAGGCTCCGATCACCGGGACTCGCTCAGTTCAGGAAGCTCCGCAGGCATGCCGGCGTCCTGCAGCGACGAGGACCGACACCGAAATCGGTGGATTGCGGAGTTCGTGTCGACAGCGCGACCGATGCGGCAGCATGTCGACCATGTGTTCCGATGTGGCGGCGAACCTGCTCGACACCGTGCCGGGCCGCATGCTCGTCCAGTGGCACCTGCGCGCCTACCGCACCGCGGATCCACAGCCGTCCGTCACCGAGTTCGTCGAGGCCGACTCGCTCGAGGACTTCGTCGAGAATGCGCTGCGGATCGTCGGCGAGTACCTCTACGGCAACGGCGCCAACGAGATCCTGGATCTGCCCGTCACCTCCCCCGCCGTCCGTGAGATGAGCGAGGCGATCTGCGACGCCCTGCGTGCGCCGAGTCGCGACACGCTGGTCAACCCGCAGGTGCATCAGGGCGCCGTCACCGAACTGAGCGTGCCGCGGGTGCGCAACCGCGCGCGGCCCGGGGCGCTGCCCGACGGCGCGTTCTGGACCGCGACGCCCCTCGACGACGGGACGTCCGACACGTGGGGTGCCAGCGGCGAGAACCTGCGCAGCGCGACCGACCCCGCCCGCTACACGGTGCACTTCGACCCGGACGTCGCACGGATCGTCCGGATCGACACCGCCGACGACTGGGCCGAGCTGATCGCCGCGCACCCGCTCGAATACCGCGGGGCGCACGTCCCGGACTGGCCGTCGATCGCCGAGCGGTGGGACGCCGTGCACCTGTCTGCGCTCGGCCTGCTGTGCGCCCATCCGCGGCTGTCGGAGGTGCCGTACGACCGGTACGAGGCGGGCGGCTACCGCCACAGCCAGTCCGGACCGTGGCCCGGCGTCGGGGACTGGTCGACGGTGAGCACCGCGTGGCTGCGGATCCCCGAGCGGTTCGAGATCCGTCCCACCGACCCGGTCAGGCGACGAGAACCGGGGTGACGGGCTTCGACCGACAAGACGACAGCCACTCCCCGCGCTCGCCCGACCAGACCTGGCGGCCGTCAACGCAAATCGAGATGTAGCCGCAGCGCTTCCTCGAGCGCTGCGAGAGTTCTCGCCCCGAGCCTTCCGACAGGTTCGGTGTCCAGGCGACGCACGGACACCGAACGTACCTGTTCTGCCTGAGCTTTCGCTGCTCTGGTCAGCCCTGACTCGTCGGGTTCCACGAGTACCTGGAACGGAAAGACGTGTGAGGTGTTGGTGGTCAGAGGAACGACGGTGACCACTCCTCTGCCCAGATTCTCGGCGGTCGCGTTGGCGCGGTCGTTGCTCACGACCACTGCCGGCCGGCGCTCGGCCGCTTCGCTACCCTGCGCCGGGTCCGGATCGACCCAGTGGATCTGCGCTCGGCGGATCATTCGGTGTCGGCCGTGGTGACATCCCACGCGTCGTCTGTGTCGACCTCGGCAAAGGCTGTGGCGTAGTCCCGTTCGAGTCCGGCTGCCGCGAGCAGGCGGACAGCGGCCCGGACTCCCGCCGACCGGCCGCGGAGCCCATGATCCCGGATGTACTCGTCGAGGACGTGGGCATCCTCGTCCGGGAGGCTGATCGTGAACTTGACGGTCATACTGCAAGCATGACCGAAGTATGACTGGTGCACATGATGCGATCCGCGGAGTCGGGTGCGATCAGTCGGGGCCGGGCAGGGCGTGTCCCCGCGGCTCCGGCATGGACGCGAGGCCGCGCGGCCCCGAGATCGGAAAGCACCCCGTCGCGCGACTGTGAGGAACTGAAAAGAACTCGCGGCCGCCGCAGGCCGGCATCTACGCTCGGCGCGATGACCGAGATCCGCCCTGCAGAACCCACCGACGTCGACCGCGCGACCCGCACCCTGGTGCGCGCCTTCGCGGACTATCCCTTCACCCGCCACACCGTCGACGCCCGCGACCACCTGCACCGCGTCGAGGAGTTGCAGCGGTTGTACCTGACCGAGATCGGTCTGCGCTGCGGGCGAGTGTGGGTGTCCGACGACGCCACGGCCGTCGCCGTGTGGATCACGCCCGAATCCACCGATACCCCAGAAGCTTTCGCACGCATCGCCGCGCGCGTCTCCGAGCTGTCCGGCGATCGGGCCGACGCGGCGACGGCCGCGGACGAGGCGCTGGCCCCGCTGCGGCCCAGCGAGCCGGCGTGGTTCCTCGCGACCGTCGCCGTCGATCCGGACCGGCAGGGCTCGGGCCTGGGCGGCGCGGTCCTCGCCCCCGGCCTCCGGGAGGCCCGCGAGGCGGGGGTACCGGCGTATCTCGAGACCTCATCGGAGCGGAACGTCGCGTTCTACCGCAGGCTCGGGTTCGACGTCGTCGGCGCCGTGGATCTGCCCGGCGACGGGCCGCGCACATGGGCGATGATGCGCGAGTAACGTCCCGTCACGCGAATCCCGTTCGCTTCGACGCTTCCGTCGGCAACGACACCAGTTGCGCCTTCTCCGGCTCGGCGGGCACGAGCGGTTGCAGCGGCAACGCGACGTCCGGGGCGGTCACCGTCGCCAGGTGCTGCAGCATCACGCCCTCGCGCAGTGCCCACGGACTCACGTCGAGCAGATCGACGTCGAGCGCGCGCATCGCCTCGTCGGCGACGATCGCACCGGCGGGGATCTGCCGGGCCCGGGCGGGCGAGATGCCGCGCAGCAGCCTCGCCCGTTCACGTGTCGGCAGCTGCGTCAGCCGTCCCGCCCAGCGGTGCACGTCGCTGCGGTGCAGGGTGCGACGCACGAACGGACCGCGCCGCTGAGGTGCTCCGCCCGTCAGGCGGGCCAGCTGCTCGGAGGCATGCGGCTTCCCGCCGATAGCCACCATCGAATGCGAAATCGACACGAGAGTGTGCCCATCGGTCTTATTCGCCGACGTCACCGCTGAGCAGGGACGCTGCCGACTAGGCTCGACGCCGTGAGCGTGCGTGCAGGAATCGTCGTAACCGGGACCGAGGTGCTGACCGGGAGGATTGCCGACCAGAACGGACCGTGGTTGTCTCGTCAGCTCCTGACACTCGGCGTCGACGTCGCCCACATCACGATCTGCGGCGACCGGCCCGCCGACCTGATCGCACAACTGCGCTTCCTCGCCGACCAGGGCGTCGACCTCATCGTCACCAGCGGTGGGCTCGGCCCTACCGCCGACGACCTCACCGTCGCTACCGTCGCCGAGTTCTGTCATCGTGACCTGCTGCTCGACCCCGAACTCGAGGAACACATCGCGGGTGTCATCCGCCGCTACCGCCCGGACACCCCGGATCTCGACAAAGGGCCGACGCGTACCGGGATCCGCAAACAGGCGCGGGTCCCCACCGGTGCCACCGCCCTACCGCCGACCGGCACAGCACCGGGCGTGGTGATCCCCGCAGTAGCCGGTGACCGGCCGGTCCCGACCATCGTCGTCCTCCCCGGGCCGCCCGGTGAGTTGCAGGCGATGTGGCCGAGCGCGATCACCTCACCTGCGGTGGCCGAGGTGCTGACCCGAGCCGACGACATGCAGCAGGAGACCGTGCGCGCCTACGGACTGCACGAGGCGCAACTCGCCGAGACACTGCGCCGGGCCGAAGCAGAGATCGCCGGCCTGGATCGACTCGAGATCACCACCTGTCTTCGACACGGTGAACTCGACATGGTGACCCGATTCGCTTCCGGCGACGCGGACGTCTATCGCCGTCTTCTCGATGTTCTCGCCGAACACCATGGACACAAGATCTTCTCGACCGACGGCTCCACCATCGACGACCGGCTGATCGACGCCCTCGACGGCCGGCTGATCGCGACTGCGGAGTCGTGCACCGGCGGGCTCATCGCTGCGCGTCTCACCGCCCGCCCCGGTTCGTCGGCCTATGTCATGGGCGGGGTCGTCTCGTACTCCAACGACGCGAAGTCCGATCTGATCGATGTACCGGCCGAGATGATCGCCACGCACGGTGCAGTGAGCGAGCAGGTCGCCGCAGCGATGGCCGAGGGCGCCCGACGCCGTCTCGGGGCCGACGTCGCGGTCTCCACCACCGGGATCGCCGGTCCCGACGGTGGCACCGAGACCAAGCCGGTGGGCACAGTCTGCTTCGGCGTCGCGATCGACGGACGGCCGACGTACACCGTCACCCGCCGCTTCCCCGGGGACCGCGAACGGGTCCGAACCCTCACCACCACGGCCGCACTGCATCTGGTTGTCGCACAACTCGAACGAGATTGAACCAGCACCCGAACCACCGTTCACTGCGGCCAGGGCGGCAGCAGCCGACGCGTCAGGTTGCCCACGAGAGTGCGCAGCACACTGTCGGCGAACACGAGACCGCGTGGCACCTGACAAAGTCAGCCCCTTCCGTCTGGTGTCTCGGCCTCGACCCCACAGGACACGAGGATCACCGTCGATGTCGATTCCGACAACATTGCCGGGCCGGATCCCGCCGGAGGCGAATTCGGTCGACACGTGAGCCATCCCCGGTAGTGCATCGACCTCGAGACACCAGCGGTATCACGATGGTGGCCGTGCGCTGGGTGTGATGTCCCCAGGGAGGTTGGTCGGTCGGCTCCGCGTAGTACCCCGCCAGCGGGACAACCCGCCCACTCGGCGCGCCTGTCTGAGAACCTGGAGTGCATGGCTGCCCCCACAGCAACTTCCACCGCGCCCAGGAACATGGCATGGATCCCCGGCGGGACATTCTGGATGGGGTCGGAGGAGTTCTATCCCGAGGAGCGTCCCGTGCACCAGGTCCGGGTTGACGGGTTCTTCATGGACGAGCATCCGGTGACCGTCGCCGAGTTCCGGCGGTTCGTGAAGGACACCGGGCACGTCACCACCGCCGAGACGGCACCCGATCCGCGGGACTACCCCGACGCGGAACCCGAGCTGCTGGTGCCGGGGTCGCTGGTCTTCGTGCCACCGCCAGGTCCGGTGCCGCTCGACGACTACCGCCGCTGGTGGGCGTGGACGCCGGGCGCGCAGTGGCGGCACCCGGAAGGGCCCGGCAGCACCGTGGCGGGACGCGACCGTCACCCGGTCACGCACGTGTCGCACTTCGATGCGCTCGCCTACGCGCAGTGGGCCGGCAAGGAGCTGCCGACCGAGGCGGAATGGGAGTTCGCCGCGCGCGGTGGCCTGGATCGGGCGCGGTTCGTGTGGGGCGACGAGTTCGCTCCCCACGGCCGCTACCGCGCCAACACCTGGCAGGGCCGCTTCCCGTGGGAGAACACCGGCGAGGACGGCTTCGTGGGGACCTCGCCCGTCGGCTCCTACCGTGCCAACGGCTACGGACTGGTCGACATGGCCGGCAACGTGTGGGAGTGGACGGCGGACCACTACACCGCGCACCACGGCGCCGACGGTCGGGACACCGCCCCCGCGCACGCCTGCTGCATCCCCAGCAATCCCCGTACGGGTGCCGGCGACGAGTCCGGCCCGTACCCGCGGCGCGTGATCAAGGGTGGCTCGCACCTGTGCGCGCCGAACTACTGCCTCCGCTACCGTCCGGCGGCGCGGCAGGGCGAGTCGGTCGAGACGTCGACGTGCCACATCGGTTTCCGCTGCATCGTGCGCCCGGACAGGTGACGAGGCCGACGACCGCCGCCGGGTCGCGCTCGCCACCCACTGACCGGTCGACTGCGCAGTTGTCGTGACGACACCCCGACGCGGGCAACGACAACTGCGCAGTCACGGACGACCGATGTTCAGCGAGCGGCGCCTCCCCGCGTCTCCCGGCCGTGATCCAGAACGCCAGCACCGCACCGGCGAGCGCGGCGACGGCAGCCACGAGGAACGCGACGAAGAACCCGCGGCTGTCGTAGACGATTCCCGTCCCGTCCGCTGTCACCACGTGCCGGGCCAGTGCTCACCGCGTTCGCGCACTCGGCGAAGTTCCCGCTCGTGCTGTGGGTGCTGCTGTTCGGCATCGGTATGGGCATCGCGACCGCGTCCATCCTGTGTTTCTCTTCACGGTCCGCCGCCGAGCTGTTAGAGTCACCACAATCATTGATTGATCGCTTGATCAGTAAAGGACCCTCTGTCGCAGTGGGAGGCATAGTGACGACGCACAACGATGTGCCGGTGGCGGTGATCGATCGCGCTGCCCGGCTGCTCGAGGCGTTCCGCGACAGCGAACGGCTCACCCTGGCCGAGCTCACCCGCTTGACGGGCATGCCCCGCTCGTCCACGCACCGGTTACTGAACCAGCTCGTCGAGATCGGCTGGGTCCGACGGGACGCACCCGCGTACTCGCTGGGCACGAAGATGCTCGAGCTCGGCTCCCTCGTCCAGCACAACGACGCCCTCCACCGAGCCGCACTACCCGTCATGCACGAGTTGCACGGCCGCACCGGCCTCGTCGTCCACCTGGCGGTGCTCACGGGCACCGAGGTGCTGTACCTGGAGAAGGTCGGCGGACCCTACTCGATGCGCATCCCCTCCCGCGTGGGTGGCCGGCAGCCGGCACACTGCACGGCACTGGGCAAAGCTCTTCTCGCACAAGGGCAATACGATGTGGAAGCCCTCTTCGCCGATCATCCCCTCCCCGCCCGGACCCCGCACAGCGTCACCGACCCGGGCCGGTTGCGCAGCGAACTCGCCCGCATGCGCGAGCAGCACGTCGCGCACGAACGCGACGAGGCCGCGCCCGGCGTCTCCTGTGTCGCGGCGCCGATCGGACCGGCCGGCAAGTGCGTCGGAGCACTCTCCCTCAGCGGTCCGTCTGCATCGATCCGCGCCACCGCCCTGGCCGCTCCGGTGCGCGTGGCCGCACTGACCGCGTGGCGGCGCTTCACCCACCTGCGTGCCGGAAACGCCCGAACTGCGGTGTGACACCGCATTGATCGATTGATCAATAGATGTGGCACAATGGACCGGCCGACGACCGAGTCCCGAGGAGTGCCATGGATCCGCACGAGCGCCGCCGCCAGATCCTGGACAGATCCGCACACCTCTTCGCGTCCAAAGGGATTGCGGCGACGACCATCCGGGAGATCGCCGACGAGGTCGGCGTCTACTCCGGAGCGCTCTACCACTACTTCCCGTCCAAAGAAGCGATCGTCACCGAATTGATCCGCGAGTACATCGACGACCTGAGCGGGCGGTGTCGCGAGATCACCGCGCAGTCCCAGACCCCGGTCGACCGGATCGAGGCACTCGCGTTGCTGGCCCTGTCCACGTCGGAGGACTACCGCGGCGCCACGACGATCTGGCAGCGCGAGGGCGAGTACATGCGCGACCGCCTCGTCGAGGCCGACCTGGCCGAGACCGCCGACGAGGTCGAGAGAGCGTGGCGGGCGGCCATCGCCGACGGCGTGGCCGAGGGGACGTTCCGCGACGACATCGACCCGGACGTGTTCTACCAGCTGATCCGTGATGCCGTCTGGCAGGCACCGCGGTGGCACCGACCGACGTCGGAGCGTTCCAACGCCGATCTCGCTCGCGAGATCACCCGCATCTTCGTCGACGGCTTCCGCCCCCGCGCCGAATGACCGGCCACGGGGGCGTGCGCACATCGACCGATCAGGCCCGGCGTGCGAGGGTCTCGTCGACCTCCTTCTGCCAGTTCTCCAGCGCACGGGTGGTGTCCACCTCGAATTCGAAGCGCTGCACCATGTCCGGGGTGACGTCCTCGACGTCGACGAAGAACTGGCTGTACCAGCGACGCAACTGGTAGACCGGGCCGTCCTCCTCGGTCAGCAACGGATTCTCGATCCGGGTCTTGTGCTTCCAGATCTCGACGTCCTGTTTGAACTGCGTCTCCACGCCCTCGGTGAACATCGTCGCCATCGCAGCGGCCTCCTCGTCCCCGACCCCGTCCACCTTCTTGACGACGGTGCCGAACTGCAGCACGAACGAGTCCTGCGTGACAGGGTAGTGGCAGTTGACGAGCTTGGTTTCGACCGTCACATCCCCGGACACCGTGTAGACGGTGTCGAGCATGAAGGACGGACCGTAGTACATCGCGTCCGAGATGGTCTGAGAATCCGGGAGGTCGAGCTGCACACCCGTCTTGATGTCGTCGCGGCCCGTCGAACGCATATGCTGGGCGGCGACGTGCCCTTCGAAGACATTCTTGAAGTACTGCGGCATCTGGAAATGGACGTAGAAGAAGTGCGCCATGTCGACGACGTTGTCGACGATTTCCCGGCAGTTCGACCCGGTCACGTGGAAGGTGTTCCACGTCCACTCGCTCCAGACGTCGGTCCCGTAGTCGGGGATCTCCGGGATCGTCACGTCCGCCGGCGGCGGATTTCCCTGCGGATCGTTCCACACGAACAGCAAGCCGTTGCGCTCCATGCTGATCCACGACTTCGTCCGGGCAAGTTTGGGTGTGCGGCGGGCGTACGGGACTTCCGCGCACCGACCGTCGCCACCCCACCGCCAGTCGTGGAACGGGCACGCAATCGTGTCGCCCTTGATCTCGCCACGCGCCAGATTGCCGCCCATGTGGCGGCAGAAGGCGTCGAGCACGTGCAGGGCGCCCTTCGAGTCCTCGAAGACCACCAGATCGGTTCCGAAAACCTGTATCTGGTGCGGCTTTCCGTCGTGGAAGGCCTTGGCCAGGCCGAGGCAGTGCCAGCCGCGGGCATACCGCGTCGGGTTGGTCCCCGTCTCGACGCTCCGAACCTCGATGGCCTCGAGTTCGACAGTCATGAAGTCCTCCAAGTGATGTGCTTCCAGGTGCGGCGACGCCGGACCGGCTACGGTTCGATCTGCTGGGGTTCGCCCCGGCGGGAGGGCACGAGCCGGCCGTCGCGCACGGCGCGATCGACCGACTCGTGCAGCGCCCCACAGCGGGGCAGGTAGGTCGTGGTCTTGTCCGCGATTGCCGCCGAAGCGAATTCACGGCACGTCTCGTGGGCCGGTCCGGTCCATTGAATGCTCGTGTGTACCGGGCTGTACTTCGCCACCAGCACCTTGTTGCCACACGTGTGGCACTCGAGCGACTGCATCCGATCACTTCCTTCCTCGGGTACACCGAGCGTAGGAAGTTCCCCGCTCCGTCGCTGCGGGGTGTCAGCTCAGCGGGACACCTGTTCGCTGGGCCGGGCCGGTTCGAGCACGTCGGGAATCTGCACGTTTCTCTCCTTCGGGTGTTCGTCCGTGGATCTGTTCATCGCATGAGCGCCTGGCCGCCGTCGACGGGCAGTGAGTGACCGGTGATGTACTGCGCAGCCGGACTGCACAGGAACACCACCGCCGGGCCGATGTCGGTTTCGGGGTCGCCGAGACGACCGAGGGGTACGGTGTCGAGGTAGGCCCGCGCCTCGTCCGGGCTGTCTTGCGCCCAGACCTCGAGCGCGGGTGAATTCGCGAGTGGGAGAATCGCGTTGACGCGGATTCCGTCGGCCGCCCACTCGCATGCTGCCGTGCGGGTCAGCACCCGGATTGCTTCCTTGGCGGCGGCGTAGCCGCCGTATCCGGACGGGTCCCAGCGCACTCCCGCCGCGGACCCCAGGTTGACGAT
This sequence comes from Rhodococcus sp. P14, assembly GCF_000256505.1. Classification (NCBI taxonomy): domain Bacteria; kingdom Bacillati; phylum Actinomycetota; class Actinomycetes; order Mycobacteriales; family Nocardiaceae; genus Rhodococcus; species Rhodococcus sp. P14. Next base: position 35,423 of record NZ_AJFC01000114.1, read on the forward strand.
CGAACCCCGGCCCTTCAGGTGGGAGTGGCATGCCCGCATCAGGCGCAGGGTGGCGGTCGGTCCCGAGTCCATTCCCCGCTGGTAGACCTCCTCGTCCAACTCGAGCAGATGGCCGTGAACGGTGGTCTGGGCGTTGTTCACCAGGATCGACAGTCCGCCGAAGCGCGCGACGACCTGCTCGACCAGACGGTCGATGCGATCCGCATCGGTGACGTCGCACTCGAATGCGGCCGCGCGACCACCCCGCTCCTCGATTTCCGCCGCCACCTTCTCGACCTTCTCCGCCGTCCGGCCGGCGAGGGCCACGCGGGCCCCGGCCGCCGCGAGCGCGAGGGCGATGCCGCGACCGACGCCCTGGCCCGCCCCGGTCACCAGGGCCGTCTCCCCGTTCAGACAGTTCACGTGCGTCCTCCTTCATTGAGTAATCGATCAATCAATCGCCAATGATGCCCCGACGGCACGAACCGGCAGACAACTTCCGCGCACAGTTCCACTGGATGGGAACCTGACAGCTGTGGAAATGGTGATCGCGGTGAACCCCGACCCGGCGTCCAAGCTGGGCTACCTGCTGCGCGTACCCCTCGACGGCGGGCTGGTGTTCCGGACCTCCGGCACCTGGCCGCGCACGAAGGCGCTGTACTGCCACCCCGTGCCGAGCGAGGAGTGGCCCGACGACCCCGAGGTCGTCGAGCGCGTTGCCGTCCGGTCGTGCGCACGCCGCGGCGCGGCGATCGACCTGGTGCTCGACCGCGGTCGCGAGAACCGCTCACAGATCGTGTACACCACCGCCCGCGGACGCGACGTCGTGTTCTGGCAGTCCCCCCGCACCCGCAAGCAGGCCCGCCCCAACGTGCGCACTCCCACCGCCCGCGCCGCGGGCGTCGCCGACCTGCCGATCGTCGTCGACTCGCACGAGCGCTACGCCTACCGGTTCGCCGACCAGCAGGTCGTCCTCACCAAGCGGGCACTGCCGTGCGGTGACTACGGCGTCTTCCACGACGAGCGTCTCGTGGCCTCGGTGGAACGCAAATCGATTCCGGACCTGGTAGGCAGCCTGACGAACGGCACCCTGCGCTACGCACTGGCCGAGCTGGCGGCGCTGCCGCGCGCCGCGGTCGTCGTCGAGGACCGCTATTCGGCGATCTTCGCGCTCGACCGGGTGCGGCCGGCGACCGTCGCCGACGGCCTGGCCGAGCTGCAGGTGCGCTGGCCGAACGTGCCGATCGTGTTCTGCGACACCCGTGCACTCGCCGAACAGTGGACCTACCGGTATCTCGCGGCCGCCTACGTCTGGGCCGAGACCGAGAGCCCGGCCATCGCCCGCATCGCCGCGCCCGCCACCGCGGCGCCGTCGACGGCCGAGGTCCGAGCCTGGGCCCGCACGCAGGGCCTACCCGTGCCGGACCGCGGCCGCCTCCGCCCCGAGGTCTGGCAGGCGTGGCGCGCGGCTCACCCGGACTGATGCGATCGCCGACGATGCACTTCTCGTGACGGCGCGCCGGGCGATGGCACGAGAAGTGCTCACTCACCGGAACATTGGGCGCAACGCTACGGACGGGGCACCGATCACCTGGCGCGAGCACCGGTGTCCGGCACCACCAGGACGTCCGTGGTGGCGTGTCGCAGCACGTGCTGGGCGACGCTGCCGAGCACTGCGTATTCGAGGGCGGAACGCTCCCCGGTTCCGACGACGATCAGCTCGGCGCGATGCTCGGCTCCGATCTCCGGAATCATCGAGGGCGCATGGCCGGATTCGATGCGGGTGTCGGCGGGCTCGGGGATCAGGGTCGCGGCGAGTTCGTCGAGGTGGAGGCGGATCTGTTCGGTGCTGACGTGCCGCAGCTGCGCCAGCGCGGCGTCGTCGGCGCCGTGCAGTCGCATGAGTTGTTCGCCCATCACGACGGACACGTGTACGAGAACGTGGTCGGCCTCGGGGGTCCAGGCTGCGGCGGTGTGGGCGGCCGAGGTGGCGGCACGAGAGGTGTCGACGGCCAGGAGGACGGTCCGGTAGGGGCCGGCCGGTGGATTCTTGACCACCAGTACGGGCGCGGTGCTGGTGCCGACGAGACGTTCGGCGGTGCTGCCCGGCAACGCTCCGGCGAGCCGGCGGGCTCCGTGCGCGCCGACGACCAGCAGGTCGGTGTCGCGTTCCCGGGCGAGGGCGCCGACGGTGGAGGCGACCTCACCGGCCCGGACCACGCCCTCGATGTCCCCGCCGCAGCGGCGCAGATGGTCCGTCAGGAGAGTGTGCGCGCGCCGCGTTGTTTCCGGTGCGGCCGGGGACGGCACGACCTGCACGGCGGTGAGCTGCGCGTGGTGCTCGCGGGCGAGTTGTGCAGCGCGGCGCACCGCGTCGGCCGCGCCGTCGGACAGGTCGGTGGCGACCAGGATGTGCCGAAGAGGGGACGTGTCCATCGTGCTCACGACTCGGCACGTCGGGCACGGATGCGGCGGACCACCCACTTCTCCGCCTCGGCGACGAAGAAGACCGTCAGCCCGACGCCGAGCACCTTCGCCCACTCCACGAGCGTCAGTCCCGCGGAGCCGAACACGGTCTGGAAGAACGACGTGTAGGTGTAGAGCAGCTGCAGCCCGATGCAGGCGGTGATCGCACCCAGCACGTAGCGGTTGCCGAACAGCCCCTCCCGGTTCAGGACCGAGCCCTCGATGCGGCGGCTGTTGATCAGGTAGAACATCTCGGCCACGACGATCGCGTTGACCGCGATCGTGCGGGCCACCTCCACAGTCGTACCCGCTTCCAGCTCCCACAGGAACAGCCCCAGCGCGCCGGCCATCATGAGCACCGACACCATCGCCACGCGCCACACGAAGAACGCCGACAACAGCGACTCGGTGGGCGGACGCGGCGGCCTGCGCATCACGGACGCCTCGGTCGGTTCGAACGCGAGTGCCAGGCCCAGGGTGCTGACCGTGGCCAGGTTGATCCACAGCACCTGGGCCGGGGTGAGCGGCAGCGTCAGCTGGAACAGGATCGCGGCGATCACCACGAGTGCTTCGCCGCCGTTGGTGGGCAGCATGAACAGCACGAACTTCTTGAGGTTGTCGTAGACGCCGCGACCCTCGCGCACCGCCGCGGCGATCGTCGCGAAGTTGTCGTCCGCCAGCACCATGTCGGCGGCTTCCTTGGCGGCCTCGGTGCCGCCGGCACCCATCGCCACACCGACGTCGGCGCGGGTGAGGGCCGGGGCGTCGTTGACGCCGTCGCCGGTCATCGCCACCACGTGGCCGTTCTCCTGCAGTGCCCGCACCAGGCGCAACTTGTGTTCGGGGCTGGCCCGGGCGAACACGTCGGTGTCGGCGACCACGCGCCGCAGCGCAGGTTCGTCGAGTGCTTCGATCTCGGCGCCGGTGACGGGCCGCGAGCCGATGCCCAGTCCCATCTGGGTGCCGATCTCAGCGGCCGTGTCGGCGTGATCGCCGGTGATCATCTTGACCGTGATGCCCGCCCGGTGGCATTCGCGGACCGCGACGACGGCTTCCTCGCGGGGCGGGTCGATGATCCCGACAAGCGCGAGCAGGGTGAAGTCGTGCTCGGCGTCCTCGAAGTCGAGGGTGGCACCGACGGCGTCGCGGTCCCGGTAGGCCAGGGCCAGCACGCGCAGTCCCTGCGTGGCGGTCTCCGTCGCGCGGGTGCTCCAGTAGGCCGTGTCGACGACGGTCCGCGAGCCGTCCTTCTCGAGCTGATGGGTGCACGCCGCGAGCACCTTCTCCGGCGCGCCCTTGAGGAAGATCCGCTCGTGCACATCGTCGTCGGCGCGGTGCAGGGTGGCCATGAATCGGTGTTCGGATTCGAAGGGCACGACGTCCAGACGCGGCCAGGCGTGCTCGGCGTCCTGCTGAGTCAGCCCCGCCTTGCGTCCGAGTACGAGCAGCGCCGCCTCGGTGGGGTCGCCCTCGATCTGCCATGCCCCGTCCACGTCGAGCAGGCGCGCGTCGTTGCACAGCACACCGGCCCGCACGGCCAGATCCAGCGGGGGGACGGATGCCCGATCCGCGACGGTGCCTTCGCCGGCGGTCAGCGCCCCGACCGGGGCGTAGCCGATCCCGCCGACGTCGATGCGGTGGTGCGCGCACAACACCTTCTGCACGGTCATCTCGTTGCGGGTGAGCGTGCCGGTCTTGTCGGAGCAGATCACGGTGACCGAACCGAGCGTCTCGACCGCCGGTAGTCGCCGGATCACCGCGTTGCGCCGGGCCATCCGCTGCACCCCGAGCGAGAGGGTGACCGTCATGATCGCCGGCAGCCCCTCGGGGATGGCCGAGGCGGCGAGCGCGACGACGAGGGTGAACATCTGCGCCGGGGATTCGCCGCGCCACGCGATTCCGAGTACGAACGTCGCCGCAGCGACGACCAGGATGACCACGGCCAGCCACCGGGCGAACCGGCCGATCTGCCGCAGCAGCGGCGTCGTGGTCTTCGGGATTCCGGCGAGGAGGGCATTGATGCGGCCGAGTTCGGTGTGGACACCGGTGGCGGTGACCACGCCGTCACCCTGCCCGAACACGGCAACGGTTCCGGCGTAGGCGGCCGACCGGCGGTCCCCGAGTTCGCTGTCCGCGTGCACCGGGCGGGACGTCTTGTCCACCGGGACGGATTCCCCGGTCAGGGCCGCCTCGTCGACTCGGAGTTCGCGCACGCGGATCAACCGCAGGTCGGCGGGCACCCGGTCTCCGGAGACGAGCCGGACGACGTCGCCGGGCACCAGGTCGGCCGCGGGGAGATCGACGATCCGTCCGTCCCGGTGCACGCGGGCGCGGGGTGCGAGCATCGCCCGGATCGAGTCGAGCGCCGATTCGGCCCGCCCCTCCTGCACAAATCCGAGGAGCGCATTGATCACGACGGCGGCGAGCAGCACCGCCGTGTCGATCCAGTGCTGCAGGAACGCGGTGATGACCGCGGCGCCGAGCATCACGTAGAGCAGGACGTTGTGGAACTGCCGTAGCAGCCGCCACCACCAGCGGTCCGACGGGGGACGCGGCAGCTCGTTCGGACCGTGCTCGGTCAGCCGCCGCTCCGCTTCGTCCGAGCTCAGCCCGGTCGGCGAGGTGCCCAGACGATCCAGCGTTGCGGTGGTGTCGAGCGCGTGCCATTGGTGCATTACTTGCACTTTACCAAATCAGTTGTGGCGGGTGCTGAATCTTCGCGCCGAGGGCGCGCGCACGGAGAGGACCGACCGGGCCGGCAAGGGCTGACGTCCGTCAGGATCGACGGCGCGTGCCGTCTCGTCACGAACCGGCCGAGGACGCCACGTGAACAGCAGCGCGACGGCGAGGAGCAGTTCAGCGATGTCCCCGCCGTAGTACATGAGCTCGCCGGCTCCCCGCAGCTGCGCCGCGGGAACCGGAACCTGGACGAACAGTTCCGCGTACATCACCTGAAAGATGACGGCGTGCGCGGTGATCGCGAGACCGAGCACCACGAGCCGCACCGGCACGGAGGGACGGCGCGGGGCGGGATCCGGGCCGGCGACGACCCACGCGAACAGGCAGCCGGCGAGCAGGAAGTGGACGTGGACGAGCACGTGCAGCAACTCGTTCCGGGTGGTCGCGACGTAGAGCGGCGAGAAGTACAGAACCGCCAGACCGCCGACGTTGAGGGCCAGGGCGACGAAGGGATTCGCGACGAGGTGCACGGGCGAGGAGCGCAGTACGCGGCCGATCGTGCGGCCGCGCGCCGGGGACACCGACCGCAGGACGAGGGTGATCGGGGCGCCGAGCACCAGACCGAGCGGGGATGTCGGGCGCTGCGGGTCAGTGCCGGGCACTGCCCACGGTCTCGTGTGTCCCCGTGTAGTGCATGGGGCTGTCCAACAGGTGCGCCGGCGGCAGGTTGCGGTCGGGGGTGTGCACGACGGGTGCGTCCGCCGGGACGCGGCCCCGGGCCCGGTCCCAGCCGGCGCGAGCGCGCGGATGGTAGCGGTAGCGCCGGGGAACGAGCTTCTCCCCCAGCCCGATCGATCGGCCGACGAGGCGGTGCAGGCGCTGCTCCCGGCGTGAGAAGGTATACCCGAGCAGGTCGCGCACCGCCGGATCGTACAGGCCGATCGTCAGCCAGAGGAACCCGTGGGTCACCGGCGGCCGCAGCACCGCCCATACGCTCGCGGGCATCCACCGCAGGAACGGCGGCCGGCCCAGGTGCGAGAGGTCGAGCACGTCGCGGGTCGCCTTGTTGTCCTCGAGCACCTCGCGGCACATGCGGTCCCAGTAGCGCAGGAAGTCCTCCCAGCTGTCGGGGACGGGCCGCATCGACATCCCGTAGAGCCGGTACCACTGCACGTGCTCGTCGAACAGCCGGTGCTTGTCGGCGAGCGGGAGCGGGCCGTCGAACCATTCGATCGAGACGACGAGGCTGTAGAAGAACGTCGCGTGCGCCCAGTAGAAGGTGTCGGGGTCGAGGGCGTGATAGCGCCGGCCCTGCTTGTCGATGCCCTTGATCGTGTCGTGGTACCCGCGCACCTGGGCGGCGGTCTCCGGGGCGCGCGGACCGTCGAAGACGACGCCGTAGATGGGGTACAGCGAGCGGTACAGGCGTTCCCAGCGCTCGTCGAAGAACTGCGAGTGCTCCTCCACGGCCGCGCCGAGACCGGGATGCATGTTCTGCATCGATCCGGCCCACGGCCCGAACACCATTCCGCGCCAGCCGCCGAAGTACTTCCACGTCAGGTTGTCGGGCCCGAGCGGCACGAGCTCAGTTTGACTACGCACGTTGTCAGTTTGAGGGCGGGGCACGGAGGGTGTCAAGGGCGCGCGTTGACTCATCCAAAATGCGCGCGTAGAGGTAGTCGTTGCCTCAAATGAGAATGCGCGCGTACGGTGCGCCTGCCGTGTCCGGCCTGGGCCGGGCGGTAGGCCCGGACGATGGGGCTGTCGATGAGTCAACGCAAGGCCGTGACCAAGACGATCGCGACGCGGTACGCCCGGGCCGACAAGGCCACCAAGGGTGTCATCCTCGACGAGTTGTGTGCCACGACCGGCTGGCACCGCAATCACGCCCGCAAGGCGTTGATGCAGGCGTTGCGGCCCACCGCGGTCAGGCGACGCACCCCGAGATCACCGAAGTACGGCTCCGACGTGATTGCGGCGCTGCGGTTCTGCTGGGCGGTGCTCGGTGCGCCGGCGGGCAAGCGCCTCGCGGCGGTGCTGCCGGACCTGGTGCCGATCCTGCGTCGGTTCGGCGAGTTGAGCATCGACGACGCCACCGCAGAGTTGTTGGTGTCGATGTCGGCGGCGACCATCGACCGCCGGCTTGCCGAGGACCGGCGCAGGCTCGATCCGAAAGGCAGAGCGCACACCAAGCCGGGGTCGGGTGCTCGAGTCGCAGATCCCGATCCGCACGTGGGCGCAGTGGGGCGACGCCGTGCCCGGGAACGCGCAAGATCGACCTGGTCGGGCACGAGGGCGGCAACGCGGTCGGCGACCATGCCTACACGTTGACGGTCACCGACATCGCCACCGGGTGGACGGAGAACCGGAGCGTGCCGAACAAGGCGCGCAAGTGGGTGCTCGCCGCCCTCGAGGAGATCGCCGGCATCCTGCCGTTCCCGATCCGCGGGGTCGACTCCGACAACGGCAGCGAGTTCATCAACCATCACCTGCTCGCCTGGTGCGCGCAGCGGCAGATCACCTTCACCCGGTCCCGGCCCGGCAACTCCAACGACGGCGCGCACGTCGAGCAGAAGAACTGGGCGATTGTACGGACCGTGGTCGGCTACCACCGCTACGACACATCGGCAGAGTTGTTGGTGCTCAACGGGATTTGGGTTCTTCAATCGAGTCTGTCGAACTTCTTCTGCCCGCAGCAGAAGCTGATATCGAAGGTACGTGACGGGGCGAAGGTGACCAAGAAGTACGACACCGCGACCACTCCGCATCGTCGCGTCGAGCGGCACGATGCCGTCACCGCCGAGGACAAGGCGATCCTCGCCGGCACCTACGTCACGCTCAACCCGGCAGCGATCCAGCGGCAGATTCAGGCCCTGACCGCCGAGCTGCTCACGCTCACCACCGCCAAGGCCGGCCCGGGGCGTACCCCCATCGTCGAGCCCTCCTCCACGCGCGCATCCTTGAATGAGTCAACGAAGCGCACCTCGCGCGCATCTTGACGTGAGGCAATAGGGGGCGCGCGGACTTGCTCGCATCTTCGGAATCGGCCCACGCCAGGCCATGTGCGGATGCCGGAGGGGCGGACAAGTTCGGCCGCAGCGTCGGGAACGGCGATCGGTCGGCACGCAGTGCTTGCTCCTGTCGAACCGCGCTGATGCCGAGCCGGGGATCGACACGTCGATCGACACCCGCGAGGCGCCCTCTTGCCACTCGACGATTTCGGACCTATGGTCAGTCCAATACTTCGGAAGGGGGTCGCGTGACCGTCCAAGTCGGTTTGTCGATCACAGATTCCATACTGGTTCCCGACCCGCTCGCCCGGCGACGACTGCTCGCGTCCGTCGCCGATGCCGGGTTGGACCACATCACGGTCGGGGATCACATCAGTTTCCACGGCGGTACCGGCTTCGACGGGACGGTCTCCGCCACCTCGGTGCTCGCAGCCCACGACACGCTCTCCGTCGTCATCGGCGTCTACCTGCTTGGGTTGCGGCATCCGATGCTCGCAGCTCGACAGATCTCGACCATCGCGCAGCTCGCCCCAGGGCGGTTGATCCTCGGCGCGGGAGTCGGCGGCGAGGACCGATCGGAGATCTCCAACTCCGGAGTGGACCCACGCACCCGGGGTCGCCGCTTGGACGAAACACTCGAGGTTCTCCGGGCATTGTTGTCCGGCGAAGAGGTCACCCACACCGGAGAGTTCTTCACCCTCGACCGTGCCCGGATCCTGCCCGCGCCCCAACCGACCGTGCCGATCGTCATCGGCGGCCGAGGCGACGCCGCGATCCGTCGAACCGCGAAGTACGGCGACGGATGGCTCGCCATCTTTTCGACGCCCCGCCGATTCGGCGAGACACGCACCGCGATTCTCGACGCTGCCGCCCGCGAGAACCGCACGCTGAGCACCTTCGGAGTCAACGTGTGGTGCGGACTCGACGACGACGCCGCCACGGCCGACCGCCTGGTGGGCGAGCAGATGCAGGCCCTCTACCACCTTCCCCGGGACAAGTTCCGGCACCTGGCACCGGCCGGCACGCCCGAACAGGTCGCCGAGTGGCTGCGCCCGTTCGTCGACGCAGGAGCGGACAGCATCACGCTCATCCCCGCCGCAACCTCGATGGAGGCATCCGTCGAGCACGCCGCCGCCGTGCGGAAGCTGCTCGTCGAGAGCTGATCGCCGCACCTCGGGATCCGACTCCGCACACACCGCCTCGCAGCGCAGTTCGTCGGTGAAGCCGACCTGGACGACAAAGATACGAGCGCCGTGACAACGTGATCGTTCGGCGGCGGAACCACCTCGCCGACCACCGCGCCGATCGCCGACGAGCATCGGCCCCAGGGAGTCGGGCAGCGACGGTGGTCAGCCACGGAAGGCGTCGAGCCCCTCGTTCGTGAGACGGACGATCAGGTCGGCCAGCCCGGGGGTGCGGCTGACCTTGGTCGGCCAGTAGGCGATCGAGAAGATCGTGCCCAGGCAGGTCTGGGTCGCCACGGCGACCTCCGCCGGTGTCGCCCGGGGGAGACACCGGGCCACCGCGGTTTCCCAACAGCCGACATAGAGCTTGCGCCGGCGATTGACCTTGCGGCGCCAGGGGTCCACGAGTGACCGGTCTTCACGCTGGGTCACATTGACCAGGTGTCGGTGCCGGATCGCGAACTCGACATGATGGCGGACCAGACGCTCGAAGTCGCTGTCGGCGTCCTCGTCCATGGGCTCCGCGGCGCGGATCAGCTCGTCCATCGCCTCGTCGAACAGGGTGGCCAGGATTTCGTCCTTGCCGGAGAAGTGCCGGTAGATCGCCGGCCCGGTGAGTCCCGCACGAGCACCCAGCTCGTCAACGCTCGTTCCGTGGAATCCCTTTTCGTAGAACAGTTCTGCGGCGATGTCAAGAATCTTCCGGCTCCTGTCCACTCGCCGAGTTTAGCACGATGTGTGAACGATCGTTATACTGCGGGAACGCTTCCGGCCGTGCGACGCGGGCCGAGCGACAGGGACGGCGCATGCCGACGGTCGCGCCTCGAAGGCATGGACGCGCCGGCAACCGACCGCCGTCAGGATGCACCCGTCAGGAGACCGATGACCGCCACCGTCACCCTGCCCACCTACGACCAGGTCGTTCGTCTTCCTCGCGAGTACGGCCCGTTCGTCGTCCCGCCGGACTTCGAGGACGCCAACGGTCACATGAACATCCGGCACTACCTGGATCTGGGTGCCGAAGCGATCGACACCGCGTTCCGCAGGATCGGTCTCACCGACGACTACCGGGCCACACGCAGGCAGGGCTTCTTCACCGCGGAGCATCACCTGAAGTACTACGCGGAAGTGCACGTCGGCCACCGAATCTCGGCCTACTTCCGGGTCGTCGAACGCTCCGACAAGATCATCCACGGCATAGCCCTGCTCGTCGACGACACGGCCGAGGCGCTGGCGAACACACTCGAGGTCGTCGCACCCCATGTCGACCTCACCACCCGGCGCGTCGTTCCGTTCGCCCCGGACGTCGCGGAGGCAGTCGATCGGGAACTCGCGGCCACCGAGGAGGTCGGCTGGCCGGCGCCGCTGTGCGGAGTGATGGGGATCAGGTCGCGGCGGAATCGAGCCGGTCGATGACCGGCACCACGACGAGACCGGCCTTGGCGATACCGAACATCGTCACCACAGCCTCGACGGAGTTCGCGTAGTAGAGCAGAACGCGTTCGCCGGCGGCCAGACCCGCCGGTCGAGCAGGTCGCCCACGGCCATCCGATTCCAACGCTGATCCGCGTAGCGGGCGTGCAGTGTCGTGACGTCGAATTCCATGAAGTTCATTCTCCGTGGATGAGGGCATGGCGGAACGCGCCCGGTCGGGAGCACAGCGACGAGCGAACCCTACGGTCGGTCGGTCCCCCGCGACGCACCTCGAACCGGTCGCGAATGTCGATTCCTGCAGGTAACTCCCGCGAGGATTCGACCGGGATCGTCCTCCGCCCCGGTTCAGCCGTGGGCATACTGCGCGGTTCCCCCCCCTCGGCCTCGGGCCGCAGCTCGCAACCCACCCCTTGAAAACGATCGTTAACGCGGATACATTTGTCATACGGTCGGACCAAACCCGACGACCCCGTCCCCGCGACCTGTTCTCGCGGCGACGGCGAGCCACCAGAGCAGGAAGGGACCAGCAGGTCGATGACTGATTTCACCGCATTCACGGACGTGACGTACGAGGTCGACAACGGGCTCGCCTGGATCACGATCAACCGGCCGGATCGCTACAACGCCTTCCGCGCCCGCACGGTCGACGAGCTCGTCAAGGCCTTCAAGGCGGCTTGGGGCAGCTCGGAGGTCGGCGCCGTCGCACTCACCGGCGCCGGCGAGAAGGCCTTCTGCTCGGGCGGCGACCAGAAGCAGCGCATGGAGACCGGTGACTACGGCCCGTCCGACAGCGGCCTGTTCGAGGTCGAGGCCCTGCACCGTGTCATCCGGGACACCCCGAAGCCCGTCATCGCCGCCGTCAACGGTGTCGCCGTGGGCGGCGGACACGTGCTGCACCTGCTGTGCGACATGTCCATTGCCGCCGAGCACGCCATCTTCGGACAGAACGGCCCGCGGGTCGGATCCTTCGACGCCGGCCTGGGCACCGGTTACCTGGCCCGCGCCATCGGCGAGAAGCGGGCGCGGGAGATCTGGTTCATGTGCCGCCGCTACAGCGCCCAGCAGGCCCTGGAATGGGGTCTGGTCAACAAGGTCGTGCCCGCCGACCAGCTCCGCGCCGAGGTCCGGGCGTGGGCCGACGAGATCCTGCAGCTCTCCCCCACCTCGCTCAAGGTGCTCAAGCAGTCGCTCAACGCCGACACCGAGCACTTCATCGCCCAGGGCAACATGGCCTACTCCACGCTCAAGCTGTTCGGTGAGTCCGCCGAGGCACTCGAGGGCATCAGCGCGTTCAACGAGAAGCGCAAGCCCGACTTCTCGAAGTTCCGCGGCGCCTGACCGCCCCCAGCTCCCGGGCGGCGGGACACCACCGTCCCGCCGCCCGGTGACCTACCTTCCCGATTCTGTCGTCCTCCCCGGTCCTTCACAGAGAGCAGTTGTCGACATGCGCTTCAGCCGAGAACAACAGGAGTTTGCACTCGCGGTCCGCGAGTTCTGCGACGCCGAGTGCAAAACTCTTCAACAACGCGATGCTCTCACCGCGGACGGCACCGTGGCCAACAGCCAGGTCATCCTCGACAAGTTTGCGGGGCTCGGCTGGCTCGCGGTGTCGTTGCCCGAGGAATTCGGCGGTGGCGGCGCCGGGATGATCGAGGAGTGCATCTTCCTTGAGGAGACCTCTCGCGGCCTCGCCCCCATCACCGGTTACTCGACCGGCCTGACCGCCGCCCAGACGTACCTGCGCTACGGGACCGAGGAGCAGAAGCGCACGATCGTCTCGAATATGGCCGCGGGCAAGCTCGAGGCGATCGCCCTGAGCGAGCCCGGGGCGGGATCCGACCTCGGCGGCGTCCGCATCAAGGCCGAACTCGTCGACGACCATTACGTGATCAACGGCCAGAAGACGTGGATCTCCGCAGCCCACGTCGCCGAGCACGTCCTGCTGCTCGCCCGCACCGACTCCTCCGGTTCCAAGCACGAGGGTCTGACCCTGTTCATGGTGCCCACCGATACTCCGGGCCTCGAGATCCACGGTATTGCCACCATGGAGGCCCGCACCTGCAACGACCTCTACTTCACCGACGTGGCCGTCCCGGTCACCGCAGTGGTCGGCACTCCGAACCAGGCGTGGCGCCACCTCATGCGCGGCCTGAGCGTCGAGCGGCTCATCATCGCCACGATGTCGCTCGGTGCGGCCGAACGCGCGCTCGACGACGTCATCGCGTTCGTCACCGAACGCGAGCAGTTCGGTCGCAAGGTCGGCAGTTTCCAGGCGATCCGTCACCGCATCGCCGACCTCGCCACCGAGATCGCCTTCGCGAAGTCCTTCGTCTACGAGGTCGCCGAACGCATCGACGCCGGTGAGGAGGACAATCTCAACCGTGAGGGCTCGATGGCCAAGCTCAAGTGCACCGAGATCGCGAAGAAGACCACCCTCGAAGCCATGCAGATGATGGGCGGCTACGGCTACACCCGCGAATACGGGATGGAGGAGCAGGTGCGTCGATCCCTCGCACCGACGATCTACGGCGGCACCAACGAGATCCAGCGCGAAATCATCAGCAAGAGCCTGGGACTGTGATTCCCGATCCCCCGACCGATAGGACCCCTGGCATGACCACCTCCCCGTTCACGTCCGAGGCTCTCGCCGGCAAGCGAATCCTCATCACCGGCGGCGGAACCGGCCTCGGTCGCGGCGTCGCCCGCCACCTGGTCGACCACGGCGCCGACGTCCACCTCTGGGGTCGCCGGCCCGCCGTCCTCGAAGAAGCCGCCACCGAGGCGTCCGTCTCGCGACCCGGCTCGGTCCACTGGCAGACCGTCGACGTCCGCAACGCCGACCTGGTGTCGTCGGCGATGGACGAGATCTGGACCCTGCACGGCCCGCTCACCGGCGTGATCAACAACGCCGCCGCCAACTTCATCGCCCCCACCGAATCACTCAGCCCGCGAGCCTTCGAGGCCGTCACCTCCACCGTGATGAACGGGTCGTTCAACACCACCCACGCCGCCGGTCGCCGCTGGATCGAGGGCGGCACCAAAGGCGTGGTCCTGTCCACGCTGACCACCTGGGTGTGGAGCGGCTCGGCGTTCGTCGTCCCCTCCGCGATGGCCAAGGCGGCCGTGCATTCGATGACGATGTCCCTCGCGGTCGAATGGGCGCGTTACGGAATCCGCCTCAACGCTATGGCCCCGGGTCCGATCCCCACCGACTATGCCTGGGAGATGCTCAACCCCACCGACAAGAGCGCGGTCGGCGCCACTCAGGCCGACCAGGTCCCGATGGGGCGGATGGGCACCATCGAGGAACTTGCCAACCTGACGATCTTCCTGCTGTCCGACGCCTGCGACTACCTCACCGGCCAGACCATCGCCATGGACGGCGGCCAGATGCTCGCCGGCCCCGGCACTTTCGCCGGTCTGACCTCCATGACCGACGCGGACTGGGCCGCCGCACGCGAACGCAGTAAGGCCGCAAGCGAGACCGCCAAGGCTCAACGCGGCGTCTGAGCTTCCCACCCCGACGGGCCTGACCGCCGGAGACCACTCTCCGGCGGTCAGGCCCTCGGGCGCGTTCCCGCACTCGGCGACACCGCACGTCCGTCAGGAGAGCCATGACCACCGACAACCCCACCGCGCTCCGATTCTTTTCCACCGGCGCCGAAAGACTGTTTCGAGTCGCCGACGTGACCGGGGACGACACCAACGGGTACACCGAAATGGTCACGGGGCCATGGCTTGCCGACGAACTCGGACGACCGTGCCGAGGAACTCTCGGTGTCGCGATGGACGACGTGATGGGACATCTCGTCAATGGAATGACCCCCGAAGGATTCTGGGCCGTGAGCACCGAAATCCATCTCGACTTCGTAGCGGACCCACCGGTCGACGGATCGGTTCTCCGCGCCGAGAGCTGGGTTCTCGGTCGAGGGGCGCAGACGGGGCTGGCCGGTGGTCGGGTCGTCGACGCGCACGGCCGTCTGATTGCGTGCGGGTCCACCCGCCTTCAGACCGTGCCGCTCACCGACCCACCGGGCGCACCCGTGGTCTCCCCCGACGACCTGGACTCTCGACTCCGTGCCCACTCGATCATCGACCTGCTGGGGGCAGAGCACGCGCGGGGGGCCAATGGGATCGAGTTCGGCCCGTCTCCGACGCTCGCGAATCCGATGGGCAACATCCACGGCGGTGTGCTCCTGTGCGCCTCCGAGATCACGGGTTCGGCCGCGCTACCCACCGACGCGGAGTTCCGCACCACCTCGATCCACATCTCGTATCTGCGCCCGTGTCCGTCGGACGAACCCGTCACCTTCGCGCCGAAGGTTGCGCACCGGGGTCGCAGCCTCGGGATCGTCGAGGTCTCCAGTCGCACCACAGCCGGAAAGACGTGCACCACCGCCACCATCACCTGCAGTGCGGTCCACTGACCGGCGGAGGACACCCCTTCCGACCCGCAACAGCCCCAGGGAGTGCTCATGACAGCCTCGGTCGTCGTCGCCGTCGCGGACTGGCAGCGGGACGGCCGCTGCCGGGATGCGGACCCCTCGCTGTTCTTCGGACCGGAGAACGAATCCGGTCACGAACGAGCGCTGCGCGAAACCGAGGCGAAGCGCGTGTGTCAGCCATGCCCCGTGCTTCTCCGATGTCGACAGCATGCACTGGCCCACTTCGAGCAGTACGGCATCTGGGGCGGCCTGACCGAGATCGACCGCAAGCGACACCGACGACCGCTGTGGAGATCCTCGTAGCCAGCGGGGGTGAGGCCGGAACGAACCGATCCCGACGGCGCCCACCGGCTCGTCCCTCGGATCGGCGCCGGTGAGGAGCGCGGCCTGCCCGTCGCCACAACGCAGGGGTGTGCAGTATCGTGCAAATGGTACGACCGAAAGGATCTTTATGGACGCCGTGGTGATGCAGGAGTTCGGGGGACCCGATGTCTTGAGGTGGCAGTCGGTCCCCGATCCGACAACCGGCCCGGGGTGGGTCACCGTCCGACTGAAGGCCGCCGCACTCAATTGGCACGACGTCCTGGTGCGACAGGGCAAATACTCGTCACCCCTGCCCCACATTCTCGGCGCGGACGGCGCGGGTATCCGCACGGACACCGGCGAGGACGTCCTCGTGCTCCCGTCGCTGTGGTGGGGCGATCGTGAAGCGGCCCCAGGGGCGCAGTGGGAGATCCTCGGGGATCACCAGCGCGGCACCTACGCCGAGTTGGTCCGAGTCCCGAAGGACTGCGTCGCTCCCAAGCCCCGCAACCTCACCTGGGAGCAGGCCGCTGCACTGCCCCTGGTCGGACTCACCACGTACCGCGCCCTGTTCACACGCGGCCGACTCCGCGCCGGCGAAAACATCCTGGTTCTCGGCGCCGGTGGCGGCGTCGCGACCATGGCCGTGATGCTCGCGGCCGCCGTGGGTGCGCGCGTCACCGTCACCTCCTCGTCCACCTCCAAGATCGCGCAGGCGCAAGAGCTCGGTGCGACGAACGGCGTGTTGTACACCGACCCGGCATGGCCGGACGCCGCGCGCCGACTCTCACCCCGCGGCCGGGGCTTCGATCTCGTCCTGGATTCCGTCGGGACGTGGGAACAGTCCGTCGCAGCATTGCGGCCGGGTGGTCGATTGGTCGTGCTGGGGGCATCACGCAGCGAACGCGCCACCCTCGACGTCCGCCCGTTCTACTTCGGGCAGTACGAACTGATCGGGACCACGATGGGCAGCCCGCACGACTTCAGGGGCCTGTTACGTCTGCTGGACGCCGAAACCGTTCCCCCACTGCCCATCAGCGCGGTGTTCCCTCTCGCCGAAGCGGCCGCCGCACACAAGCACCTCGAACAGGGAAGCGGGTTCGGGAAGATCGTTCTCTCGAACAGCTGAGAGCCGTTCGCACGCCGGCAGTCCATGCCCATGTCGCTATCATCGAATCCCGATACGACCGGCTGTCGGTCCGAGACGCGATTCGGCGACGACGAGAGGACGCGCAGTGGCGAGTGAACGGCCGGCCCCTGCCGACGACAGCCGCGACGTGATCGACTGGATGCGCGCCGAGTGGACGGAACGGCGGGATTCGGGCGAACTGGAATTCGCCACTACGATGGCCCTACTGCGTACGCACCAGTGGATCGTCCGCGCCATGGATCAGGAACTGCGCTCGCTCCGATTGTCACGCAACGCCTACCTCATTCTGACGTCGCTGCAACTCTCCGAGGACCGAACCCGCCCGCTCGGAAAGCTGAGCAAGTACCTCATGGTCCATCCCACCACGGTATCGATGGCCGTCGACCAACTCGAAAAGGCCGGCCTCGTCGAACGCCACGCTCATGCGACGGATCGCCGGACCGTTCTCGCCACTCTCACCCCAGCCGGCATGGACGTGGTCGAGGAAGCGAACGATCGACTCGCCGGCGCCCGGTTCGGTCTCGCCTCGGTCGACACCGAGACACTGGAATCCCTGATCGCACACCTGCAGCTCGTCCGCCGCGCCGTCGGCGACATCGAGACCGGCCACTGAGCGACTGAACCTTTCGCGGCAGTAGCAGTCGTGTGCCGCGCTTCTCCGGCTCCCGCCCCACACCCCTTGCCAGAACAACTCTATCGACCTACTATTCAAATCTAGAGTTCTTTCCCGGCAGGGAACAGGTCCACCCGCCTTCACATTGCGCGTCAACGCTTCCCTCGCCGTGATCACCCCCGATCGAATCACGCACAGGAGCACTCTCCGATGGTTTCCTTCGCATTCACCGACGAGCACGAGGAGTTCCGAAAGACGCTGACAGCGTTCAGCGACCGCGTTCTCCTCCCCGGCTACCGCGACCGAGCAGCATCGACGGACTTTCCCTTCGACATCCTGAAGAGACTCGGCGACATCGGCCTACTGGGCGTCGGGCTACCCGAGCAGTACGGCGGGACCGGCACCGAAGATCCGATTCTGCTCGGAATCGCCACCGAGACTCTCGCATACGGCGACGTGAACATGGCATCGGCTCCCGTACAGATCGGTCTGGTCGCCTCCCAGCTGGCGCTGTGCCGGGACGAGGTCCAGGAGCGTTACCTTCCACCACTGATTCGCGGCGAACAGACCGTCGCCATAGCCTTGACCGAGCCGGGGTCCGGATCCGACGCGAGCGCCCTTCGCACCACCGCCACCGCCGTGGCGGGCGGGTGGCGCCTGACCGGTGAGAAGACCGCGATCTCGTGGGCGATGAACGCCACCGCGGCACTCGTCTATGCCCGCGAGCCCGGATCGGAGCGGGCGCGGGGCGTCAGCTGCTTCGTCGTCCCGCTCGACGCGGACGGAGTCACCGTCAGCCACATGCCGGGCATGGGTTGCCTCCCGCTGGGCTGGGGAAGCATCCACCTGTCCGACGTCTTCGTCCCCGAATCGCATCTCGTCGGCGAACTCGGCAAAGGCTTCCACTCGGTCATGGAGCATTTCGACTTCAGCCGTGCCGCCCTCGGGCTGATGTGTCTCGGAGCCGCGAAGCAGAGCCTCGAGGAGGCCGCCGACTACGCCCGGCATCGGGAAACCTTCGGGCATCCTCTCTCCGAACACCAAGGCCTCGCATTCCAATTCGCAGAACACGCCACCTACCTCGAGGGTGCCCGCTGGATCTGCTATCGGGCGCTGTGGCTGCGGGAAACCGCTCAACCGCACACCGCCCTCGCGTCGATGAGCAAGTGGTGGCCGCCCGTCGTGGCCAAGAACGCGATCGAGTTCGCCATGCGGGTCCACGGAAACCTCGGTTACTCGACCGAATCACCTCTGCAGCAGAGATACCGCGACGTCACCGCCTACCTCGTCGCCGACGGCACGGCCGAGATCCAGAAGCGCGTCATCGCCAAGGACATCTTCGCCCGCGGCACGGTATCTCTCTGACCCACCACTCCCGAACGGAATACACGAATGAGCACGCCTGACATTGCAGCACCGAAGGAACTGAAGGACAGCAGCGCCCTGGTCGTGGGAGGCACAGCCGGAATCGGCCTGGCGACCGCCGTGGGCCTCGCCCAGTCCGGGGTACCGCGGATCATGATCGTCGGTCGCGGATCGGAACGTGGAGCTGCTGCCCGAGAACGTATCTCGTCCGCCAACTCGTCGTGCGACGTGACCTTCCTGTCCGCCGATGCGACCACCGTCGACGGCGCCGCGCACATCGCGTCCGAGGCCGAACGGGTCCTGGACGGCGTCGACATCCTGGTCTCCACGACAGCCGCCGACACCCGGCCGGAACTCTTCGCGAACATCCCCACCGACGACATCGCACGCATCTTCAACCAACTCGCACTGCCGTGCATGTACCTTGCGAGCGAAATCGTTCCGCACATGTCGGCAAGGAAGTCCGGGGTGATCATCAACGTCGCCTCGGATGCCGCGAAGACCGCCACGCCCGGCGAAGCGGTCATCGGAGCAGCCAAGGCGGCGATCGTCATGTTCACCCGAACCCTGGCTATCGAAGCCAAGCGCAACGGGATCCGAGTCAACGTCCTGACCCCGTCACTGGTCGCCGGAACCGGCTCGACCGAGCGGATCACCTCCGACGGATTCAGCGCCAAACTGTTCGCCAAGGCCGCCCAGCAGGCCCACCTCGGCGTCCCCGAATCCGAGGACCTGGCAGCACTCGCGGTCTTCCTCGCCTCCCCCGCCGCACGGCGGCTCACCGGACAGGCGATCAGCGTCAACGGGGGGATATCCGCGGCCTGAAAATTACCTCCGAAGCGAAGACCCGACCCTGTTTCACCATCAACCACGCCGCTGGGGGTAGGGCGCGTTTGCGCCACTCCCGGCCTCTCATCCCATCGGGGCAACTTCTTCCCCCTCGAGGCTGAGATCGCGTCCGAATCGTTCTCTTCCCCATTCCCGGTCGACATCATGGTTCGACTGACAACTTCGGCCCGCTTCCGCCCTGCGGAGGGGCACCTGAAAGCAAGGATCCGCACATGGACGTCGTGGAGCACAGACGGGCAATCCTTCCCGAGGACCGCTACAGCGCGAGCACTCTGCACGCGTTCCGCTCGAACGGCTACTGGCGTGACGAGAGCCTGACCGAACACGTCGACCGCTGGGCGGAGGTCGACCCGGGTTTCGTCGCCGTCACCGACGGCTATGCAGCGCTCACCCGCAGCGAACTTCGCGCACAGGCGTACCGACTGGCGGCGTCTCTGAGAAGACTCGGAATCTCCGCTGGCGACCGGGTGCAGGTGCAGCTGCCGAACTGGAACGAATTCGTCGTCATCTATGTGGCCGTGGCCCGGATCGGCGCCGTTCTGGTGCCGACGATGCCGGTTTACCGACATGACGAGGTGCGCTACGTCCTCGAGCACTCCGGTGCCAAGATCTCCTTCGTCACCGAGGAGTTTCGCAAGTTCCGCTATGCCGACATGTTGACCGACGTCCGTCGGGAAGTGCCCGGCCTCGAGCACGTCGTCGTCGTACGCGGGGCGGTAGGCGTCGGAGAGCTCTCGTTCGATTCGCTGATCGCCGGCAACCATGTGCCCGGTAACGACGAGCTCGGATCGCCACCGTCGGCCGATGCCGCCCACGCGATCATCTACACCTCCGGGACGGAATCACGTCCGAAAGGTTGCCAGCACACGTTCAACACCCTGTCCTTCACCGTTTACGGTCTCGGTCGTGAGGTGATGGGCCTGAATTCCGACGATGTGGTCTTCATGCCTTCCCCGGTGACGCATGCGACCGGGCTCGCCGTGGGCGTGGCGACACCGTTGATCCTCGGAAGCGGAATTCACCTTCTCGACGTGTGGGAGCCCAACGAGGGACTTCGACGTATCGCGGAGTACAGGACGACCGTCAGC
Source organism: Rhodococcus sp. P14 (assembly GCF_000256505.1). Classification (NCBI taxonomy): domain Bacteria; kingdom Bacillati; phylum Actinomycetota; class Actinomycetes; order Mycobacteriales; family Nocardiaceae; genus Rhodococcus; species Rhodococcus sp. P14. The sequence goes on from NZ_AJFC01000114.1 coordinate 55,989, forward strand.
ATGGCCGCGACGCCGTTCCTCCAGATGGGGCTCGGGGCGATCGAGGCCGGCGCAGTTCACGACCTGAGCTCGATGCGACTCTGGGTGAGCGCCGGGGCCCCGATCCCGGAAACCCTACTGCGGAATTGGAAGGCGGCGCTCCCCGATTGCACCCTCCTTCCGGTGTACGGCAGCAGTGAGGGACTCCTGGTGACAGCCGTGCGCATCGACGATCCCGTCGAGAGGGTGCTCTCCTCCGACGGGCGGGCCTTCGACGGCGTCGATCTCGAGGTCCGCGACGAAGAGGGGACCGTCCTGCCGGCAGGCGAGGAAGGTCAGATCTTCTACGGAGGACCGGGCATCTTCCTCGGATACTGGCGTGATTCCGAGCGCACGGCCGCGTCGGTCGACGGCCGTGGGTTCCTCGCGTCCGGTGATCTCGGCCGCGTCGATGCGGACGGCTATCTCCGGGTCACGGGACGAATCAAGGACCTCATTATCCGTGGAGGCATGAACATTTCGGCACGGGAGGTGGAGGAGCACCTCTTGGCGCATCCGCGGATCGTCGCGGCAGCTGCGGTGTCGATGCCCGACGCCCGCCTCGGCGAGAAGGTGTGCGCCTTCATCGTCGTCAACGACTCCGCGCCGACTTTGGAGGAGGTGGCCGACTTCCTCCGGAACGAACGCAAGGCCATGATGCAGAAGATTCCGGAAAAGCTTGTGGTTGTGGATCAACTCCCTACCACCGCGACCGGAAAGATCCAGAAGTTCCTCCTCCGCAAGCAGGCAGCCGAATCGGTTACCGACGCCTGATCGGCTACCGCCGCCCGGGGCGGCTCATCGGGAGCCGGCCTCGGACGGCAGGCCACGAAGGAGTTGTGCACTTCGAGATCGCCGGCCACCGCGTATCTGTCCGTCAGCGAAAGGATTCGAGCTGCCTACCGCGAGCCTGTCATCTCAAGGTAGCGGTAGATGGCTTCGGACCGATTCATCGCGCCCAGTTTTCGGAGAATCTTCTTGACGTGTGTCTTCACCGTGAAGATGCTGATCACCAACTCCTCGGCGATGTCGGCGTTGGACGCACCCCGGACAACCAATGCGAAGACCTCACGTTCACGAGCAGTCAGAGAGCCGAGCGCCGGGATATCCAGGTCTTCGTTCGAGCCCCCCGCCGACGCGACGGCCCACCGAGTGGAGTTCTCGTCGACGAAATGCACATCGGCATGCTCGAGAAGCTCGGCTTCCCTGGCTTCCTGCTGCAATCGTTGGATTATCAGGTTCTTCTGTTCGCTGAGGCGATCGGCGAGCATCAGCCGTTCGAACAGCGTTCCGGAACTTCGCGCGAATTCGCCGACCACATCGCGTACCACCGCGTCCAACGCTTCACCGGTGGTGCGGCTTCCGTGCACGAGCCCGATCACACCGGTCGACACGGCGATCGGAGCCACCACGTACGAGCTCGAGGCGAGCATCTGCGCAGCCTCCTGCGTCGGTCCGACGTCGGTGCCCGAGCCGGCGAGTACCGCCGACCGTGTCTCCCAGGCCCTGCCCTCGGCCGATTCGGAGGTGAGGGGTAGGGCGTGCGGCAACTGGAGTACCTCCTCCGTCCTTGACGCGCTGTAGAGTTCGAGCGCTGTCCACGTTCCTTTGTGTACCTCGGACAACAGTATTCGGTCGAGGTGGGCGGTGTGCGCCACTTCTCGGCAGATGAGTTTGCGGAGACCGGCGACCGACTCGGCTCCGCGAAGACGACGGATCGCGCCGGCGAAGTCGTGGGGCGAGAACGCATGTACCGGTCCGGAATGCTCCGTGCGGATTCGCCGGCGCAAGTCCTGGAGGTCGACGATGAGGCGACCGAGTGCCCGTTGCCGCTCCGGGTCGAGGTCGGCAAGCGCGGCGAACGCAGATTCGGTGGCTTCGTCCAGCAGTGTCATTCGAGTGTCGAGTGAATCCGACCGAGTCGTGCAGGGACGCGGACCGACGCCGTAGGTGTTCCGGAGATGGTCGAGGAGGGCGATCACGGCGTGTGACAATTCGCGGTCGACGGCCGCCCGGGCGGCTCTTTGCCCCTGAGATTTCTCCTTCATCGCGGTCGTCGAGCCTGGCTCGAGTAGAGAGCAGCCGCGGCAGCGCGCGTAGGTGCGTGCAGCTTCTTGAGTACCGCTTTCACGTGCGATTTCACGGTGCCCTCGGAAATGACCAGTGCTCGGGCGATCTGGCTGTTCGTTGCTCCGGTGGCGAGATGGGAGAGGATCTCGCGTTCGCGGGGGGTAAGTACCGAGGCCAGTTCGACCACATGGTGGTCGTCGGGCTTGCCAACGGCACCGTCCGCCGGACCGTCGGCACGGCGGGAGAGAATCGCGTCGGCCTTCGAGATCCGATCGAGCATGGCCTGAGTTGCGTCGAACGACTTCTCGATCCGTGCACGCTGTAGTTGTAGCCGATGCTTCAGAACGGCCTGTTCGTAAATGATCGCCAGGATGGTTGCGAACGTGTCCAATCGGTCTCGATCCCCCGGGTCGAGCGCCTCGGTCGAGCCAGGACGATCGGCATGGAGCAGCCCGATGACCTTTCCCCCGGACATGACCGGCGCAGCGACGTACGCCGACGTCCGGGACGCACTGACCATCTCCCTGTGTGTGCGGTTGTCATCGGCCGGGGCCGCAACCAGCGCCGGAACCCGTCGACGTACCAGCTCGGTTTCCAGAGGTGCCTCCACCAACGAGAGTTCGGCGGAGTCTACGTAGTCGGAGAAGTCGAGGGGGGAGCCGTCGAGTTCGGGCCGCAGATAGAGGCGGCGCGGCTGCCACCGAGTGCCCGATACCGCGGAAATCAACGAGCGTGCGAACGGCAACGCGGTGCAGACGATCTCTGGAGCCGACTCGATGATCTCGCGCGGCGGAAGCTCCCGAAGTTGGAGTGCCGCGTCGTGCACCTCGACCACTTCGGCGACAGGACGAATCGCCTCGGCCTTGGCGAACTGCTCCTCGAGGTGTTCGATGCGGACGAGAACTCGACACGCGTCCTCGATGTCCGTTCCGGTCACCCGTCCCTCGGTCAGCGCCCTGGCGAGTCGACGCCGTGCCATGGCCAGCGACACCGACAGCGCGGAAGAGCGCATGTCGCAGGTTCGGTCGCCCAGCAGTTTGCCGGCCGTACCGAGGCACTCGGCGGCTCGCTCTACGAGATGCGTGAAGTCATCCGACTCACCTTCGTCTCGCATCCCGACCTCGTTGTCCACGGCACTCCCACCTCTTTGTGATTGAGATCACCGATCGATGGTACCCAGACGGGGACCTACAGTCCAATGGTATGACCCATCGCTCACGGGATCAAGCTGCGCCGCACGTGCAGCACGCTGTCGCCCCGCCCGCTCATCCGAACACTTTGGACTGTCCTTTACATTGGACTGTCCGTATGCTCTCATCGTGTGACGGAGACCACTCCTCGTGGATTCGTGCGCAGCATCGCCGCCCCGACCACCGATATCAATCACAGGAGCTTCCATGAGCGCAGTCGGCACGACTGGGTTGCAGGCGCCCTCGCGGCACTTGAACCGCTGGTGGTACGTCATCACCGGCTTTGTCACCCTGTTGTTCGGCACCAGCACGGTCAACGTTCTGTTCAACGTCCTCGGCAAGCCCATGACCGAGGAGTTCGGATGGGACCGCAGTGTCATCGCCAACGGCTTGTCCCTCGAGACGGTGATGGTCGGAGTCAGCATCGTCATCCTCGGCTTCCTCATCGACCGCTACGGTCCGAAGATGCCTTCGGTACCGATGGCCTTGGCGTTCGGAATCGGCCTCATGCTGATGTCCGCACTTCCGAACAACGAAATGCTCTTCTTTGCCCTCTGCATCGTGATCGGTGCCGGCGCGGGCGCCGTGAACCCGGTGGCGCACTCCACCGTGGTCAGCGCGTGGTTCCAGGATCGCCGTGGCATGGCGCTGGGCGTCCTCATGGCCGGTCTCGGCGCCTGCGGGGTACTGATGCCCTATCTCGCGAACTGGGTGTTGGGTATGGGCGGCTGGCGCGTCGCCTTCCTCGTCATCGGCGCCGTGTGCACCGTAATCCCGGCGTCGGTCTACGCATTCGTCACCCGGATGCCCGCCGAACACGATGCCGAGCGCACGGCCGCACGTCTGCAGGGCCGGATGGCCGGGGAGTCCCTCCTCACCGTGGCGCGGAAATATCGACAGTTCTGGCTGCTCTCCGTCGCGATCTTCGTGGTGTCCTCGGCCACCTTCGGTCTGATGTCGCAGGTCGTGCCGATGACCACCGACAAGGGCATCAGCCAGGGGACTGCCGTTTCCATCCTGTCCGTACTCAGCCTGGCGTCGATCTCCGCTCGTCTACTCGTCGGCTATCTGCTCGACCGGTTCTACGCTCCAGTCATCGGCTCGATCATCTTCGCTTTGTGCGCAGTCGGAGTCTTCCTCATGATCACCTCGTCGGAGATCGGCCTGCTCTTCGTGGGTTCCCTGCTGATCGGCCTGGGTTTGGGATCCGAGGGCGACCTCGCCGCCTACATGGTGAGCCGATACTTCCCCAAGCACTCGTACGGCCGCGTGCTGGGATTCATCTACTTCCTCTACGCCCAGGGCGCGGCATTCGGCATCTTCCTGCTCGGACAGATCTACGGCGCCACGGGCTCCTACCGTGCCGGCGCGATACCGATCATCGTGCTGGTCGGCATCGGCATCGCCTGCCTGCTGATGATGGGCTCCTACCGCTTCACCCTCGACCACAAGCAGGTCGACGCTGCTGATGAGGCCCAGGAGACAATGACATCACCGGTTTCCAACTGATAACCCGTCGACCAGAAGGAGCACGAATGACCGACGGATTCCACGACGCCTTGGTAACCCGGGCCACCCCGGACATGCCGGAGAAATTCTTCGACCGGTTCATGTTCAATCTTCATCCGGACGGCAGCACCGCACCGTCGGTGATCCTCGGTGCCGGAGTCTATCCGCCGCGCAACGTCGTAGACGGCTTCGTGGTGCTGACCACCGGGTCCGAGCAACGCAACCTCCGCTTCTCCACAGAGCACAACACCACCGACGCCGCGTCCGTCGGACCCCTGCGCTGGGAGACCGTCGCGGACAACACGGCGTGGCGAATCCAGCTCGACGAGAACAAAACCGGACTCGAACTCGACCTCCTCTGGCACGCCCGGGCGCCCTACTGGCTCGGGTCGGTGGATGTGGCGAACACCGACGGAAACGTCACCTCGTTCGACCACCTCTTCCAGCCCGGCCGCTACGAAGGCACGCTCACGTTGGACGGCACCACCACCGATGTCGCCGGATGGTACGGACTGCGGGACCGCTCCCGCGGAGTACGCACCATGTCCGGAGGCCAGGGCCTGCACATCTGGTACCAGGCCCAGTTCCCGGACCGCACGTTCGGATTCCTCCTCGTCGAGGGCCGAAACGGCGGACGGATCCTGCTGGAGGGCGCCGTCATGCACGACGACGGCCGACTCGACGACATCACCGGCGTCCGGCACAACCTGGCGTTCACGGCAGGCAACGACCTGACCAGCGGCACCGTGGAGATCGTGACCGCCGCCGGCGCGACCTACCGCCTCGACGCCGACGCCTCGGCCGGCGGTGGATACATGGCCGGTGGCGGTTACGGCGGACACCACGGAAAGGTTCGCGGTCGCGACTTCGAAGAGTTCGACGTCTATCCCCTCGACGGGACGGTGGGACCGACGACTCTCGACTCCGCCCTGACGGACCGATGCTGCACGTTCGGCTGGAACGGACAGACCGGATACGGCATTTTCGAATTCGCCCTGTCGCGGTCGTCGTCGTACGCCTACCGCCCCTCCTTGGCGTAACACGCCGAGCCCGTGACTACCCCTGCGCCTATCTGAGGGTGCAGGGGTAGCCCAGGGCGGAATCACGTTCAGACTCGAGCTCGCATCCGCACCATGAGATCGGCAGGCCCGGCCATTCGGGTCCCCCTTCGCCTGTCGGTAGGTGATGGACACTCGACGAACTCACTGTGTCGCGGGCGCGGGGCGGGCCGCTCCTCTCTGCCACGACGAGGCCGCGTCGCTGCCGCGCCTCTCGTAGGGAACGAAGTCGGTCCCATACTTCTCCCGCATGATGATGATCTTCTGGATCTGTGCCGTACCGTCGGCGATCTCGACGGACATCACATCACGCAGGCGTTGCTCGAACGGAAGTTCCTGCGAGTAACCGTAGTTGCCGTGCAGGAGGAGACATTCCTTGACCGCTGCGCTCGCGACGAGCGGGCCGTACCACTTCGCCATCGCCGCCTCGATGGTGTGGGGCAGACCGAGGGAGCGTTTCTCGAGCGCCGCGTAGCAGATCATCCGCGCCGCCTCGACCTTGGTGAGGTGTTCGGCCATGGGAAACGACACGCCCTCGAACTTCGCCGGCGGAGCACCGAACGCCGTGCGCCGGCGCACGTACTCGGCTGTCTCGTCGAGGGACGCCCGGGCCGCGCCGAGTCCGGTCAGTGCGAGCAGCGGCCGAGTGAAGTCGAACCCGTTCAGCACGCGGGAGAACGCACGGCCTTCGAGGCCGATCAGGTTCTCCGGTGGCACCTCGGCTCCGTCCAGATGCAGGACCCCGCGACCGAGGATGCCCCATCCCGTATCCGCAACCGTCGACGTGGCAATGCCACGCGCATCGAGCAGCACCAGGAACGTCGACACGCCGGCATCCTTGCCGTCCCGGATGGTCCGTGCGGCGAGGATGATCGCTTCCGCGTCGGCGAGCATGGTCACCGACGTCTTCTCGCCGGAAATGGCGTACCCATCTGCGGTAGCTCGCGCGACGGTCTTGATGTTGGCGGCGTCGGATCCGGTCTCGGGTTCCGTCGAGCCGAACGCGACGTACGTTTCACCCGCAATCAGGCGCGGCAGCCACGCCTCGGCGATCGTCTCGGATGCGTGGTGCCGGATCAACGTGCTCATCAGCATGACGGGGATCGTGATGTTGGCGACGTTGAAGTCCGCGTAGGCGAGTTCCTCGACGGCGACGCCGGCCGCAACAAAGTCCTCCCGCTCGAGAGGGTTGTACCCCTTCCCCGCGAGCAGACCGTTGAGTCCCAGGCCGGCGATCTCGCGATGCAGATCCCATGGGAACGTGGCGGATTCCGTGCACTCGAGATACCGGGTGCCGGGCGTTTCGCCGCGTAGGCCCGCACCGCGTCACGGATCCCGCGCACATCGGAGTTCAGCAACTGTGTCAAGGTGTGGTCCTTCCGCCGGTCACGGGTCGGTTCTCGGCCGCGGCGGACGTCGTCACGACACCAGATCGGCCGAGGACTGCTCGGCCGCGTCGCCCTCGGCCATCGGTGCCGCGGTCAGCGTCCCGGCGGCGATCTGTTCCTGCACACGGAACTTCTGGATCTTGCCCGACGGGGTCATGGGAAGGGACCGGGTGAAGTACCACAGGGCGGGCGTCTTGTGTGCGGCGAGCCTTTCGCGGAGCCAGGACTTCAGCTCCGCCGCGCTGGGGGGCGAGTCGGGGTCCTTCACCCGTACGACGGCGCCGATCTGTTCACCCCATTTCTCGTCCGGCACACCGATGATCGCCACCTCGGCGACGGCGGGATGCCGGTAGAGCAGTTCCTCGATCTCGCGGGGATAGATGTTGAGGCCGCCCCGGATGATCATCTCCTTGAGACGACCGGTGATCTGGAGGAACCCACGGCGGTCCATCACACCCAGATCGCCCATGCGCAGCCATCCGTCCGCATCGATGGTGGCGGCAGTTTCGTCGGGCATGTCCGAGTACCCGAGCATCACCTGGTAGCCGCGACAGCACACCTCGCCCTGCTCACCGACGGGAACGACCTCGTCGGAGAACGGATCGACGATCTTGACCTCGAGTTCCGGCAGCGGCTGTCCCACCGTGGTCGCCTGGTCGACGACATCGTCCGTGATCCGCGTCTGGCTGATCACTCCGTGCATCTCGCTTTGGCCAAACAGGATCGTGAAGTTGCAGTCGAGTTCCTGGGTCACCCGTTCGACGAGCGCCTCGGGTACTGCCGCCGCGCCGGACATGACGGTGTGGATGCTCGACAGGTCACGCGTGTGCCGGTCCGGGTGGTCGAGCAAAGCGATGAGCATCGTAGGCACCATCAACGAGTGGGTGCCCCGGCAGGTCTCGATCATCTCGAGCATCGCGGCCGGCTCGAAGGCCGGCAAGATCACGTAGGTTCCATGGACGGCGAACGTACCGAGCTCGGTGACGCCACCGCCCCCGATGTGGTACATCGGCATGGCATTGACACACACCAGCGGGTCTGTCCGGCCGGCCCGTTCGAACACGAACGCGGCCTCGTTGACAAGACCTTTGTGGTGCAGCAGTGCGCCTTTCGGGAATCCGGTGGTGCCCGAGGTGTACTGCAGTTGCACCGCGTCCGTCGGCGCGACGGCCGGGAACTGCGCGTTCGGATCACCCGTACGCACGAACTCGGCCCACTCGCTGCCGGACACCACTGTGTGCAGTCCGGGCAGAGTCGGCCGGACCTCGTCCAGAATCGCGGACAGATCCGCACCGCGATAGGACTCGCGGAAGAAGAGACCGGCTGCCTCGGACTGCCGCAGGATGTATTCGAGTTCGTGTGCGCGATACGCCGGATTGATGCCGACCAGCACCATGCCCGCCATCGCGATGGCCTGGTGCAGGATCACCCAGTCGGCACTGTTGGGCGCCCACACCGCGATCCGATCCCCGGGGGAGAAGCGTGTGAGCAACGCGTGGGCCGTCGATTCGGTGTCGGCGAGCAACTGGCGGTAGGTCCATTCTCTCCGGTCCGCCGGGTCGGCAACGCCGTCGACGAGCGCGACGCGGTCGGGAACGGTCGCGGCCCCCTCCCGAAGAAGATCACTGAACGTGATGTCTCGAATGCCCGTGCTCGTGGCCGCCGGCCAATAGGACATCTGTAGCGACATGGTGTGCTCCTGCTTTCGGCTGCGCGAGATGGAAGAAAGGAAGACTGCAGGGACCGACCAGGGCCCTGGACCGGGCACCCCGAATTGTAATCGCGGTCACACAAAATATAGTACGCGTCAGGTGCCTTCCGCTACAGATCTGTCAAACATTTTGGAAGACGACACCTCCGGGTCCATCCCCGAAGCACCTGAAGCCGGCCGAGGTTCCCACCTCGGCCGGCTTCTCGCGGCAACCACTATCCCGCGGAAATCCCCCCGTTCGGGCTGACCACCTGCCCGGTGATCCGCCGCGCCTGCGCACTACAGAGGAACAGCACGAGGTCGGCAACATCGCCCGGCTCCGCCACCCCCAACGACGCCAGCCGACTCGCCTTCTCGAACAGCTTCGCACTGAACGGCTCGGACATGACGCGATCGAAGCCACCGGTGTCGCGGATGAGCGACGGCGTCACGGCATTGACTCGGATGCCGTCCCTCTTGGCTTCCATTGCAAGGGTTTTGGAGAACATGACGATCGCTGCCATGGCCGCACCGATCACACTCTCGCCCGGCGTCGGGTGCTTCGCCGCATCGGAGGCAATGTTCACAATCACCCCGCCGCGCTGCTGTCGCATCGCGGGCAGGACGGCTCGGCACATGTTGATCGGACCGAGAGCCTGGCTCAACAGCACCCCCGGAATGTCCTCGGGGTCCATCTCGTGGAACAGTCGCGGGTTGAACGAACCCGTCGTGCTGTTGACGAGGATGTCGGCAGCACCCAGCGAATCCGCAAGTTCCGTCACAACCCGCACGGCCTCCCCCGGAACATTCACGTCGGCCGCAGCGAACAGACACCACACGCCGGGTGCGAGGGTCCGAATGTGCTGTGCCGCTTTCTCGCCACGTTCGACGTTGCGCCCCACCAGACCGATCCGCTGGACGCCCGCACGCACGAACCGACGCGCCACCTCGAGCCCGACACCACTCGTCCCCCCGACGATGTAGATCGTCGACTCGGCCGGTACCGGCACCCGGAACTCACTCGGTTCTCTCATCATCAATCGTTCCTCCGCAGATCGAGCATCACCGGTCGGCCGGCATGCGCATGATCACCGTCCAGGACACCGTCGCAGCTCGCACAGTGCTGACCACCGCCCGGACTTCGCGATGCCATGTTCGTCTCCGTCGCGGCATCGCGAGCGGGCAGGGCTGTTCGGGCGCCGCGATACTCGTCGCGTGCAAGCAGCCCCGCGCCGTAGGCACCGGCGATCTGCGGCTGGTCGAGCACCTCGATCGGATGTCTCAACGCCTGCGATACACACCGGATCGCAGCCGGGTTCTTGGCCACACCGCCGGTCATCACCGCCGGTGTGGCCCTGCCGACTTGACCGACCAGCCCCAGGGTGCGCGCCGCAACCGCACGGTGCACGGACGCGGCGATGTCGGCCTTGTCCTGCCCCTGTGCGAGCAGGGAAATCACCTCGGTTTCGGCGAATGTGGCACACATACTGCTGACCTCGAGGCCGTCGGCACCGGCGAGCGCAAGATCCCCCACCGCATCGATGTCGATCTCGAGCGCGCGGGCCAGCACATCGAAGAATCGACCCGTTCCGCTCGCGCAACGGTCGTTCATGGCGAAACGTTCCACCAATCCGTCGTCGTCGACGATGATCGCCTTGCTGTCCTGGCCGCCGATGTCGATGACGAGCCGGACCCCCGGACGCAGTGCTGCCGCGCCGCGCGCATGGCAGGTGATCTCGGTGAAGGTGCGGTCGGCGCCCGGAACCAATCGGCGGCCGTACCCGGTGCTCACTGTCCATCGAATGGCCTCGCGTGGCACTCCTGCCGCGACGGCGGCACCCTCGATCGCACGGGTGACAGCTTCGCGGCTCACAGCGCCCATCTGCACGACATCCGTCCCGCACAACGCACCGTCCTGATCGACGACGGCAGCCTTCGCGGTCGTCGATCCCAGATCGACGCCCATGACGAACCACTTGTCGGTACTCATCGCACTCGTCTCTTCCGGTACGGTATCGCGCTAGACCGCGGACCTCATCCGCTGCACATCGATCGCCTCCAGCATCGCTTCGAGGCGGCTGTCGAACAACTCGTCGTTGTAGAACGATGCGTCGGCAACGTCCCCCTCGAAGAAGAACGACTTGACTCCTCGCCCGGTCTCGGCGGCCCGGGCGAGCATCGACTGCGGGTTGGTCATCGCCCGGCAGGTCCGGGTGGAGTGGAAGGCGATGCCGTCGATCGCATATTCGTCGAGACGACGCAACAACAGCTCCTGCAGGTTCTTCAGCCCGTGGTTGAGCGGGCAGAGCAGGTAGTGTTGCGCCATACCGAGCAGCGGATTGTCGACGTCGATGAGTTGTGGTTCCTGCCAGAAGGATTCGTGGGTGTACCGGCCTGCCACCACGGCCACGTCGTACTCGGCGAACTTCCTGGTCAGGAATCCGAGTTTGTTCCAGTTCATGATCCCGTCGAAGTAGACCCGGTAGCGCTCGTTCTCCACGGCGCTGACACCGTCGGCGATCCGCTGTTCGATCTCGGTCTTCACCCCGGCGAAGTAGTCCACGAGATCCTGGTTGCCAGGCAGGAAGTTGATCGGCGCGATGCTCGCCACCCAGTCCCAGTAGGTCGCCGGGGTCGGCGCCTGCCGGCAAAGTTCCATACCTTCGAGACGCAACTCCGAAGCTCGCTTGATGTATGACATGCTCTCGCTGAGCGCATCCCAGTCGAACGGCCGGCCGGTCTGGTACTCCAGGAAGTCGACCAGCTCCCGGAGCTGGCCCTCGACGTACTTGCCGACCTCGACCCACTCCTCCCCGCGCATGTATCCCGCGTCGGGTTTGTTGCCCCACAGCATCGGGAGCGAGACGTTGAACAGAGGCAACTTGCGGTCGAACACTCGGTACGTCATGGCGTCCCACTGCTGTCCGGTGCTGCAGCCGGCATATCCGTTCACGAAGAAGTCCGGAGCGGGCAGCTTGCTCGCGAGCTCCTGCTGATCGGTCAGGCCCACGACGCCGGTCTCGCTCCGCCCGCTGTTCTGATGCGTCAGCACGGCGCAGCCGAGGTGCGTGCGGGCGTACGAGCACAGCTCGTTGATGTAGCCGTACTCGGCCCCGGCGGCCTGAGCCGGACCCTCGAGATGCTGGGCGGCCAGTCGTGCAGCGAACGCCTCACCGTGGCACCATTCGAGGCCGGCCGCCTGGAAGAGCGGGTTCAACGCTGCGCCGTTGTACCAGACGACGTGCTTACCGCGCTCCTTCGCGGTGAAAATGTTTTCCCAGTAGTCGGCGACCAGCTTGCCGCCGACGCGGGTACTGGACAGACGGTGGGCCTTGTCCTTGCGCGGTTGTGCAACAGTCATCACGATCTCCCTCGGGTGGTCGAGCAGGTTTCAGGACAGCACCGGCGCGGGGAGCCGGCGGATTCGCTCCACAAAGGTCTCGACCCGGGTCCGGAGTGTTTCCACAGGATTGCCCTCGTGTTCGGTTTCGATGAGGAGCACGGGGGTTCGGTTACTCTCCAGCGCTTTCCGCAGTTCCGGGTAGTAGAGCATGTGAGGTTCGCAGAACTTCGCCATCATCACGATCACGCCGTTCGCGTTGCTTCGAGCGAGTTCGTCGATCAGGTATCGGTCCCAGTCGACCTGAGTGGTCACTCGGGTGGGGCATGGGGCGTTGAGGTTTCGCTCCAGATACCAGGTCGACAGCGCCTCGAACGGATCACCGTTCTCGGGCACATCGGTGGAGATGTAGCGGTATCCGGTGTACAGGTCGTCGTCGACCACGATCACCCCGGTCTCCTCGATCACGTCCAGCAGTTCGGGCCGCGGGGCGTGGCAGAAGTGGCCGGACAGATAGAGCCTGACCACGTCGGGCTGCGCTTCCGCAGCCGGCTCGATCGCGTCGAGAAGGCGCTCGAGGGCAGCGGTGTGTTCGACGATGTCCATCACCATGCTCGACTTCACCAGCACCTGCATTTCGCTTGCGGTGATGCGGAGCCGGCCGGAGCGACGCAGCTCATAGAACTCGCGCAGCAGACGCCGGTTGGCGTTGAACATCCGAATGCTGGCGGTCAAGGTATCGGAAGTGATCGAAACACCCAGGGCGGCTTCGATCTCGGTGGTGAGTTCGCCGATGCGACCCGCCACCCGCGGTCTTGTCCACGTATCGTCCATGGCGCTGGTGAGCTGGGCGAAGTGCACAGGTTTCTCGGGTCGCGCCCATCGGATCACGTCCACCGCGCCGAGCAATTGCACGCAGTGGTCCGCCGCCACGAAGGCGTCGAAGACGTCGAGCTGACCGAGCGCCGCCTGATCGGCGACACTGCGGGTGTATCCGCAGTAGAACTCGGCGAGCAGGTTGCGGCCTTCGGTGATCGGGGTCCGGTTCTCCTGGATGAGCACCGGAAGGGCGCCGGCGGCGTGCACGAGTTCGGAGGGAAAGTTCATCGGGAAGGAACCGATCAAGCTGCGGCCATGGGTCGCCTTCCATGTCTGCGCGTAGGTGACCGGATCGTCGGCCGCGGCGCGCAGCGTCGCCATCAGTTCTGGACTGAGTCTGTTCACGTTTCGCCCTCGGATTCGTCGATGGATGCCGACAGCGACAAGTCGGTGCTTCGCTGCGACGTCGAGCTAGATAATACTTAATTTGGTAGTTAGTATCCAGAGTTGTCAAACATTGATGCCGTTCGGAGGTAGAAGATGACGCGTGTACTCGACGGGTTGCGGGTGGTCGAGCTGGCCGGGATCGGCCCCTCCCCCCATGCCGCGATGCTGCTGGCCGACCTCGGGGCGGACGTCGTGCGGATCGAACGTCCCGGCGGGGTGAGCCAACTCCTGCCCGTGGAGCAGGACGCCGGCCTGCGCAACCGTCGCTCGGTCCGCGCCGATCTGAAAGATCCCGACGATCTGCAGCGCGTGCTGGACCTCGTCGACAATGCGGATGTGCTCATCGAGGGCTACCGCCCCGGCGCGGCGGAACGCCTCGGCATCGGCCCCGAGGTGTGCCGAGCACGCAATCCCCGACTCGTCTACGCCCGGATCACCGGATGGGGACAGGACGGTCCGCTGGCCCCCTACGCGGGGCACGACATCAACTACCTCGCCCTCACCGGGGCGTTGAACGCGATCGGACGGAAAGGCGAACGCCCGCTGGCGCCGCTCAACCTGGTCGCCGACCTGGGGGGAGGCTCGATGCTGGCGATCACCGGCATCCTCGGTGCCCTCTATGCGCGGGAGCGGTCCGGGCAGGGTGACGTCGTCGACGTCGCGATGGTCGACGGCGTCAGCACGCTGATGACGATGTACTGGACGCTGACCGAAAACGGCCTATGGTCCGCCGACCGGGGAACCAACGTCGTCGACGGCGCGGCCCCGTTCTACGACACCTACGAATGTGCCGACGGGCGGTACGTCGCAGTCGGCGCGGTCGAGCCGGCGTTCTACGCGCACCTGCTCACGGGCCTCGGACTCGACCCGGCACACCTTCCCGATCAATACGATCGCACGGCCTGGCCTACGGTGCGCACTCGGTTCGCCGAGATCTTCCGCGGACGCGATCGCGACGAATGGGTGGAGCACTTCGCCCCCCTCGACGCGTGTTTCACGCCGGTGCTCGCCCTGGACGAGGTCGCGGCGCACCCGCACATCGCCGCACGCGGGACAGTCGTCGAATCGTTCGGACAGCGTCAGCCGGCGGCATCGCCACGCTTCGCGAACGCGGCGCCGGCCACGTACTCGGCACCTCGCGTGCCCGGCGCGGACACCGACGCCGTCTTGCGCGACTGGGGTGTCGACGGTGCGGACTGATGTGCGACATCCCGCCGCCCCCGCCCCGCCGGGGTCCGGTGTGGCGTTGCTCCGACCGCCTGCGCGACGATGGACCCATGATTGATCCCGACATCGGATCCGCGTCCGACAAGGACGCAACCCCCACCCGCAGCGCCCGATCCGTGCTTGTGACGGTGCTCGGCGAGTTGGTCGAACCATACGGTCGACCGGTTCGTACCGCGGCACTGCTCCACGTCCTGAAGGGACTTGGATTCGGTGAGCCCGCGGCACGGCAGGCTCTGGCCCGCACGGGATCGTCCGGGTTGATCGCCGCCGAGCGGGTCGGTCGGGAGACGTTGTGGCACCTGACCGACGAAGCGCACCGACTGTTCGCCGAAGGCGACATGCGTGTCTTTCCCCCCGATGTCGACGTCACCCAGTGGGACGGCCGTTGGCTGGTGATCAACGTCCCGGTTCCCGAATCTCACCGCTCGAGCCGCAAGAAACTGTATGCGGCATTGCGGTGGGCCGGCTTCGGAAACCCGACCCCCGGGGTCTGGGTGACCCCCCACGTCGATCGCGCCGCGGAGGCCGCCAGGACGATCGAGTCGCTGGGGTTGACCGACAACACGGTCACCTTCGTCGGCCCAATCGGCCAGCCGGGCATCACCGAGGCCGAACTCGTGCGGCGGTCCTGGGATCTCGACGAGGCCGAGAAGGTTTACGACGAGCTGCTCGCCCGGTTCGACGTGCGCGGATTCGCCTCGGACGACGAGTTGCTCATCACCCACCTGCAGCTGGCCGATTCCCTGCGCCGGATGCCCTACCTGGACCCCCGACTGCCCGAGGTCCTGCTGCCGGACTGGGCCGGACTGCGGGCGGCGAAGCGACTGCGCGACCTGCGTACCGAGTGGACGCCGGCAGCGCACGCTCGCTGGCGTGAGATCGCGGGCGTCGGGTAGGGGCCACCGGGTCGGAGCCCGGCTGGTACCGGCCCGATCAGACCCCGGCTACCGTCAGCCCCGCCGCCCGGTGCGCGGCGTCGAGAAAGGCACGCACCAGGGCGCCGTCGCGGTAGTACTGATCCCCGACGCCGGCCACGGCCCGGCGCCGCCCGTACTCGTACAGCACCGCCAGCTTCCACAGGGCCAGTGCCGTGTACCAGTCGAGGTTCGACAGGTCCGCGCCGGTGGCAGCCGCATACCGCTGGGCCAGTTCGTCGCGGGTCGGATACCCCTCCTCGAGGACCGCGACACCGAGATCTTCGGTCGGCGTGCGTTCCTCCCCCTCGACGGGATACGACGCAAGGAAATACCCCAGATCGAACAGCGGGTCGCCGATCGTCGCGAGCTCCCAGTCCAGCACCGCCGCAATACGTCCCGGCGGGTCAGAAGCGAGGATGACGTTGCCGATGCGGTAGTCGTTGTGGATGATCGCCGCACCGGACTCGGCGGGAACGTGGGCGGCGAGCCACGCATCGATCTCCGCGAACTCCGGCGGCGGCGTCCCGTCCTCGGCAGCCACCAACCGGCCCATGCGGCGCAGATGACGCTCGTTGAAACCGTCCGGCCGGCCGAGGTCACCGAGGCCGGCGGCCCGCCAGTCGACCGCGTGCAGTGCCGCGAGGGTGTCGATCAGCGCCTCACCGATCCGGCGACGGTCGGCCGGCGCGCTCAGCGCGGCCGGGGTCTCGGTGGTGACCACCGGACCGGCGACGTAATCCATCACGTAGAACGGGACGTCGAGCACGTCGCCCGTCTGACCGACGGCAAGAACGGCCGCCACCGGCACGCCGCTGCCGGCGAGTGCACCGACGAGCCGAGCCTCCCGCAGCATGTCGTGAGCACCCGGCGGGACGGGCGGCGGGGGCGGTCGACGGACGATCACCCGACGTACCCCGTCGGACACCAGGAACGTCAGATTGGAATGCCCGTCACCGATACGCGACGTCGTCAGCGGTCCATCTGTGATACCCCGCTCACGCAGAAATCGTTCCAGCGCGCCGAGGGTGTCGGGAGTCCATTCCCAGGTCATATTCTCGCCTCCATCAGATTGTGCCGCCGGCCGCGCCGCCCGGCCCCGATCGCTGCACGCAGTCGTTCGTCGACGTCTACGCCCCGGTGAAACGCGGAGCGCGCTTCTCCTTGAATGCGGCCAGCGCTTCCGGCATGTCAGCGCATCGGGTCAGTAGCGCCTGCCCCCGGTTCTCCAACTCGAGCGCCGCCGCGTACGAGGTCACCTCCTGGTTCCGCTGCAACGCGCGCTTCGACATCCGGATCCCGCCGGGAGAATTCGTCGCGATCGTCTCGGCCAGTGCGACGGCTTCGTCGAAGAGGTTCTCGCTCGGCACCACGCGGTTGGCCAGCCCGATCCGGACCGCCTCCTCGGCGCCGACGAAGCGCGCCGTGTACGCGATCTCCGCCGCCCGGCCCGGCCCGACAAGGCGGGTCAGTTGCCAGGAGGTGCCGAGTTCCCCGACGGACAACCCCACCTTGACGAAGGCCGCGTTGAATTTCGCGGTCGGGGCGACGAGCCGGATGTCGGCGGCGAGGGCGAGCGACATACCGCCGCCGGAGGCAGCGCCGTGGATCGCCGCGATGACCGGGAACGGCAGATGCCGCAGCGCAGCAAGGCCTCCGGTCGCGGTCTCCTGGAATTTCAGGAACTCGCGCACGCCCATTTCGGTGATCACACTGATCTCGTCCAGGTCGAACCCGGCGCAGAACGCCCGCTCGCCCGCACCGCGGATGATCAGTGCCCGCGCGTCGGTGTCGCGCAATGCGTAGGCGGCCGTGTTGAACTCTTCGAACATCTTCACGACCATCGAGTTCATCCGGTCGGGCCGGTTGATCGTGAGAACGGCGATCTTGCCCTCGAGCACCTCGAGGGTGAGGGTCTCCAGCCGGGGTGGCTCGTAGTTGCTCAGCACGGACGTATTTTCCCGCGTGTCCATCTGCGTCATGTCGATCACCGGCCCGTGAACTTCGGGCTGCGCTTGTCCTTGAACGCGGCCAGCGCTTCGGGCATGTCCTCACCACGGGTGAGCAGCGCCTGGCCACGGTTCTCCAGTTCGAGCGCCGCGGCGTAGGACGACACCTCCATGTTCGCGTGCAGTGCGCGTTTCGATAGCTGCACGCCGGCAGGCGAGTTCGCGCAGATGAGGCGCGCCATCACGAGCGCCTCGTCGAGCAGCGACTCGGCGGGAACCACCGCGTTCAGCAGCCCGAGCGACTCCGCCTCGACGGCCTCGATGAATCGGCCCGTGTAGGCGAACTCCGCGGCCCGCGCCGGGCCGATCAGCCGGGTGAGGTGCCAGGAGGCGCCCAGGTCCCCAGCCGAGAGGCCGATTCGCACGAACGCCGCGTTGAACCGCGCGGCCGGCGAGCCGATCCGGATGTCGGCAGCCAGGGACAGGGACAGTCCTCCACCGGCCGCCGCGCCGTTGACCGCCGCGATCACCGGAACGCGGATGTTGCGGATCGCCGAGAGCGCCCGCGCCGCCAGCTCCTGCTGATCGAGCATCCCCATCGGCGTCAACGACGACAGCCCTTCGGCGTCGTCGAGATCGAACCCGCCGCAGAATGCCTTGCCGGCTCCGGTGAGGATCACGACCCGCAGGTCGTCCTCGTGGTCGAGGTGCAACGCCACTTTCTCGAGTTCGACGAACATCGTGTTCGTCATCGAGTTCATTCGTTCGGGACGGTTCAGCGTCACGACGGCGATCCCGGGTTCGGGTCGCTCGAGCGTGAACGTTTCCCATGTCGTGGGCTCGGTCACGGGTTCACTCCTTCTTCGGTCCGGCGGTTCCAGGTGGGCGCCGTGAGTTCGTGTGATCGGTCAGGCTTCGGCGGGGGCGTGTCGTCCCGCGCCCGAGCGCAGCCATTGGTCGGTGCGGTCGGGGTCGATTCCCCAGTCGGTCAGGATCTCGGTGGTGTGCTCCCCCGGAGTCGGCGGACGGCGGTCCACTGCCGCCGCCGTCCGGCTGAATCGGGGCGCGGGGGCCGGTTGGACGAGTCCGTCGACCTCGACGAAGGTCCCGCGGGCGACATGGTGGGGATGCGACGGTGCCTCGTCGACGTCGAGGACGGGCGCGATGCACGGCGTGTGTCCTTCGGCCGCGTCGAGCCACTCCGCGAGGGCGCGGCCCCGTACGGCGTCGCCGAAGACCTTCTTCATCTGCGGCCATTGCGCGCGGTCGTTCTGATCCGGCAGATCGTCGGGCAGGCCCAGCAGGGCTACGAGGTCGGCGTAGAAGTGCGGTTCGAGCGCGCCGACCGAGAGCCATTTGCCGTCGGCGGTCTCGTAGGCGTCGTAGAAGGGTGCGCCGCTGTCGACGAGGTTCGTGCCGCGTTCACGGTTCCACGACCCGCTCTGTGTGAAGCCGAAGAACGGCGTCGCAAGGAGGGCGGCTCCTTCCACCATCGAGGCGTCGATCACCTGCCCGGTGCCCGAACGTTGCCTCTCGTAGAGTGCAGACAGCACTCCCATGGCGAGAAGCATTCCGCCACCGCCGAAGTCACCGATCAGGCTGAGCGGCGGGGTGGGCGGGTGACCGTGGCGTCCGATCAGCGACAGGACACCACTGAGTGCCACGTAGTTGATGTCGTGACCGACGTGCTGCGCGAGAGGGCCGTCCTGCCCGAAGCCCGTCATGCGACCGTAGATCAGCCGCGGATTGCGCTGGGCACAGTCGTCCGGTCCGATCCCGAGCCGCTCGGTGACGCCGGGGCGGAAGCCCTCGATCAGCACGTCGGCGTCCGCTACGAGCGACAGCACCACCTCCGCTCCGTCCGGGTGCTTGAGATCGACGGCAAGCGAACGACGTCCCCGGTGCAGCAGTTCGGTGCGGAACTCTGCATTCGGCCCGACCAACCCTGCGCCGGTGGCGCGGTCGACCCGCACCACGTCCGCACCGAGATCGGCCAGCAGCATGGCGCAGAACGGCCCCGGGCCGATCGAACCGATTTCGACCACCTTCAGACCCGACAGCGGACCCGTGAACGAGCGTTTCGTGCCGTTCTGCGTCATTGCTGCACCTTCCCGAATTTGGTCCGATAATAATACCTTCGCGTTGTTCAGGGAAGCTTCCCAGAACACCCGGAATGCTCCAGCTCAGTCGCGGACCATGCTCGTCTCCCCCGAGCGGTCGGCAGCGCGCCCACGCCGGGACCGAGCCTGCGCACTCACCACCAACACGACGGACACCAGGACCACGACGCCACCGACGACCAGCGCAGGAGTGACCGGCTCGGACAGGACGACGGATCCGAGGGCGACGGCCACCACGGGGTTCACGTACGTGTGGGTGGCCACCAGCGGAAGCGGTGCATGGTGCAGCAGCCACGCGTACGCGGTGAATCCGACGACCGAGCCGAAGACCACGAGGTAGCCGAACGCGCCCCAGGCCCGCAGTCCGATCTCACCTCCGAAGCGCTCGCGGGTAACCACCGACGCCAGCATCATCGCCGCACCGGCCGCCAGGAGTTGATACGTCGCGCCCACGTACACGTCCTGCGGCAACCAGAGCCTCGGCTTGATCCAGGAGCCGAACGACCACGACAGACTCGACAGCACGATGACCGCCACACCGACCAGCGGAAGGCTCGAACGCTCACTTCCGGTCGGCAGCACCAGCACGGCCAGGCCGACGAGGCCCACCCCGACGCCGGCCAGTTCGAGAGCTCGCGGGCGGTCGCCGGACACGGAACGGTAGAGGCAGATCCACACGGGCACCATCGCGACGAGAAGCGCCGTCACTCCGGAGGGCACACCGTGCAACTGGCCCACCGACGTCAAGCCGTTTCCACACGCGAGCAGCAGGACCCCGAGGAACGCGGCCCCGCCGGCCTCACGCCGGGTGACGAGCAGCCGCCTCCAGCCGCCACGGACGGCGAGGAACACGGCCATCAGCAGGGCGGCGAGAAGGAAGCGCGCACCCATCGAGCCGAGGGGCGGCACCTCCTCGATCACCAGGCGGATCGCGAGGTAGATCGACCCCCAGATCAGGTAGACCAGCGACAGTGCGAGTGCGATCGCTCCGCGCCCGGCGGATCCGGACGGCACGGCGCTCAGGCGAAGCGCGGGGTGCGCTTCTCGAGGAACGCGGTGATGCCCTCCTTCGCCTCCCCGCTCTCGAACAGGTCCTGTTCCTGGGCGACCTCGAAGCGGAAGCCCTCGTCGAGCGGCGTGTCGAAGGACGCGTCGACGGTCCGGATGACGGCGCGCTGCGCGGGCAGCGACATCGTGCACAGCTCGGCCGCGAGGGCGAGCGCCGCGTCCGTCGCGCCGCCGGCGTCGACGAGCCGGTCGATCAGCCCGATCGCGTGTGCCTCGTCGGCGGAGATCTGGCGGGCGGTCAGCATGATGTCGAGCGCTCGGCCCCGGCCCACGAGGCGTGGGAGACGTTGGGTACCGCCGGCGCCAGGGATGAGGCCGAGTTTGACCTCGGGAAGCCCGAACTTCGCGTCCGCACCGCCGACCCGCAGGGTGCAGGCCATTGCGAGTTCGAGGCCGCCCCCGAGCGCGAGGCCGTCCACCGCGGCGATCGTGATCCGGTCGGCGGACGCGAGCCGGTCTAGCGCCCCGCGGAGCCGATCGCCGTAGGCGGTGAACGACTCCGCGTCCACTGACGACATGTGCTTGATGTCCGCCCCTGCAGCGAAGAAGCTGGGGATGTCCGATCGGACGACGATCACTTTCACCGAACCGTCGGCATCGGCGGCGTCCAGCGCCGCGTTCAGGCCGTCGATGATCGGCAGGCCCAGGGCGTTCGCGGGCCGGCGCTGGAGCGTGATCGTCATGACACCGGCGTCGACGTCACTCCATGCGACTGCGGGCGTAGCGGTTTCCGACATGCACACCATCCTGTTCGGTCCAACAATGACCCAACCATACTAATTGTTGGACCGAAATGGAAGGTCAGGGCCGACGCGGGAACTTCTCGAACTCAGGCCGGCGCTTCGCCTTGTACGCCTCCCGCCCTTCCTTCGCCTCTTCCGTGGAGTAGAACAGCAGATTCGCATCGTGGGCGAGCTGCTGGATGCCGGCCATGCCGTCCTCCGCCGCATTGAAGCTGGCCTTCATCAGGCGCAGCGCGAAGGGGGAGAGCTCGAGCATCTCGCGGCACCACTGGACGGTTTCGCGCTCGAGATCGGCCAACGGGACTACGGTGTTGACCAGCCCCATCTCCCGAGCCTGCTGCGCGTCGTACTGGCGGCACAGGAACCAGATCTCCTTGGCCTTCTTCACCCCGACCAACTCCGCGAGCAGACCCGCGCCGTACCCGCCGTCGAAGGAACCGACCTTGGGACCCACCTGGCCGAAGCGGGCGTTGTCCGCTGCGATCGTCAGATCGCACACCAGATGCAGGATGTGCCCGCCACCAATCGCATACCCGGCCACCATGGCCACCACCGGCTTCGGCAGTCGGCGGATCTGGATCTGCAGGTCGGTGACGTGGAAGCGCCCCACGCCGCCGGCCTTGCCCGGCTCGGTGAGGTAGCCGGTGTCGCCACGCACCCGCTGATCCCCGCCCGAGCAGAATGCATCGGGCCCCTCCCCGGTCAGCACGATGACACCGATCGAGGAGTCCTCCCGGGCATCGACCAACGCGTCGGAGATCTCCATCAACGTCTGCGGCCGGAACGCGTTGCGCACCTCCGGACGGCAGATCGTGATCTTTGCGATCCCGTCGCCGCTGTGCTCGTACCGAATGTCCGCGTACTCGCCGAGCGAGGTCCATTCCACGAAATCCGTTGTATCGCAATTATTCGTCATATACCGATCATAAGCTCTCCTGCAAACGATCGTTAACGGACCGCGACGCACGACAGCGCGGCCGGATAGGCTCCGGACCGCGCTGTCGGGGTGAGAACCGACCGATGACCGTCAGGCCATCGTCAGACCACCACTGACGGACAAGGTCTGGCCGGTGACGAACTCCGCCTCGTCGGAGGCGAAGAACGCCACGGCGGCGCCGATGTCGGTGGCCTTGCCGAGCCGCTTCATCGGCACCGCGCGGGTCATGCCGGCGATCACCTTGTCGGCTTCCTGGCCGGAGTTGTCGGCGAACTTGCGCAGGGCCGGGGTGTCCGTCGGACCGGGGCACACCGTGTTGGCGGTGACGCCCTTCGTGGCGACCTCCCGCGCGAGGGTCTTGGTGAACGCGATGATGCCGCCCTTGGCACCCGAGTACACCGCTTCGAGCGACGAGCCGACGCGTCCGGCGTCCGAACCGATGTTGATGACGCGCCCCCAGCCCTGCTCGACCATGCCCGGCAGGGTCGCCTGGACGACTCGCAGCTGGCCCTTGAAGTTGATCTCGAGAATCCGGTCCCAGAACGCCTCGTCGGTCTTCACGAACGGCATGAAGTCGTCCCACCCGGCGTTGTTGACGACGATCTCGACGGGGCCGAACTGCTCGGCGACCTGCTTGACCGCCGCCTGCACGGACTCGGTGTCCGTCACGTCGACCGGAACGGCCATTGCCTGGCCTCCGGCCTCGCGGATGGCGGCCGCGGTCTCCTCCGCGGCCTCGAGGTTGAGGTCGGCGACCGCGACGCGGAAGCCCGCGGCACCCAGCGCATCGGAGATTCCCTTGCCGATGCCCTGCGCGCCGCCCGTGACGAATGCGACTCGATTGCTCATGATTTCACTCCGTGTTGTCGGTTCTGATGTCGAAGTCGTACCGGGGACGAGGGCGTCAGCGCACGCCCGCGGCCCACTGGATCGGGCCGGCCACGATCGAGTGGCTGGTGAGCTTGCGGCCCAGCACCTGCTGAGCCTCGCGAGCGGCGTCGATGACCAGGTCGAGGTCGAGGCCGGTGTCCACACCCATTTCGTGGAACATGCTCACCAGGTCCTCGGTGGCGATGTTGCCGGTCGACCCCACCGGGACGGGGCAGCCGCCCAGTTCACCGAAGCTCGACTCGAAGCTCGCGCATCCCGCCTCGAGCGCGGCGAACGCGTTCGCGAGGCCCTGGCCGCGGGTGTTGTGGAAGTGCGCGGTGACCTCGACGCCGGGCAGACGTTCGATGGCCGCGGCGAAGAACTCCGAGGCATAGGCCGGATTGCACATGCCGGTAGTGTCACCGAAGCCGATCTCCGTGGCTCCGGATTCGGCGAATCGCTCCGCCAGGTCCAACACCCGCTTCAACTCCACCTTGCCCTCGAAGGGGCATCCGAACGACGTCGCGATGACCGCGGCGCAGTGCAGGCCCTCGGCGACGATCCGGCGAGCCATGATGTCGTTGTCCGCCATGGTTTCGTCGACGGTGCGGTTGACGTTCTTCTTGTTGTGGGTTTCGGACGCGCTGACGAAGATCGCGACCTCGTGGAAGGTGTCGCGAACCTTCAGCGCGTTGTCCAGGCCCTTGCTGTTCGGCACGAGGACCATCAGCCTCCCGTCGTCGGGCACGTCGATGCGGCTGAGCACCTCCACCCCGTCCGACAGTTGCGGAATGACGTCGGGCCGCACGAAACTGGCGACCTCGATCCGCTTCAGGCCGGCACGACCCAGGGCGTTGATCAGCCGCACCTTGTCGTCGGTCGGGATGGTCTCCGGCTCGTTCTGGAAGCCGTCGCGCGGACCGACTTCTCGGATCTGTACCCGTTGGGGACGCGTCATGGCGTTCACTCCTCGTTTCCGCTCGCTCCGCTACGAAGCAAGGTCGTGCTCGGTCAGTGCGATGTCCAGGTGCTCACGATGTTCCGGGGCTGCGACCGCAATCATTCGTCGGGCCCGTTCCACGAGCGAACAGCCCCGCAGTTCGGCGACGCCGTGCTCGGTGACGACGTAGTCCACGTCGGCGCGCGCCGTGGTGACGGAGCCGAACTCGAGGGCCGGCTTGATCGACGAGCGGCCGCGCGCGGTGGACCGCAGCGCGATGATCGAGCGGCCACCGGTCAGGGCCGCGGCCCGGGAAAAGTCCACCTGGCCGCCGACCGCGCCGACGTAGGCGGCTCCGGCCTGCTCCGCCCCCACCTGCCCGGTGAGGTCGACCTCGATGGCGGAGTTGATCGACACGAGCGCGGTCAACTGCGAGAGCACCTGCGGCGCATGGGTATAGCTGGCGGGACGGAATTCCACCGGCAGATGCGGCAGACGCTCGTACAGGGTGGCCGTGCCCAGCGCCGCCCCGGTGACGTGGCGTCCGACGTCGATCTGTTTGCGCGCACCGGTCAGCACGCCCTTGTCGATCAGCCGCAGCACCGCATCGGAGATCATGCCGGAGTGCAGACCGAGGTCCCGATGTCCTTCCAGGGCCGCCAGCACCGCCGAGGGCAGCGTGCCCACGCCGACCTGGATGGTGTCACCGTCCTCGACGAGGCCGGCGACGTGCCGGGCGATCGCCGTCTCGACGGCGGCGGGCTCACGGTCGGGCGCTTCGAGCAGCGGCCGGTCGGTCTCGACGACCGCCGCGAACCGCGACAGCGGGATCGCGGGTGCACCGTGGGTTCTCGGCATGCGCTGATTGATCTCAGCGATCAGGACGGGGGTGTGCTCGAGTGCGTCGGCGACGTAGTCGACGCCGACGCCGAGCGAGCAGTTGCCGTCGGCGTCGGGAGGAGCGACCTGCACGAACCCGACGTCGCACGGCAGGCGGGGCCCGGCGGA
>NZ_AJFC01000115.1:0-5542 GCF_000256505.1 Rhodococcus sp. P14
GCTGAGCCGGCGCAGTTCACCCAGCCCACCGTAGGAGACGACGGACAATTCGTCCGGGGTCTGCTCGGTGAGTCGGCGGTCCCAGGTCAGTCCCACGAACGCCCGGACCGCGCCGATCGACGGGAGCTGGTCGAGCAGGGCGTGGACGAGCGGGGTGGGTTCCGCGCTCGTCTGGCTCCACCAGATTCCGTCGCCGGCCCGGACGTGGGGCGTGAGGTCGATCATCAGTCGATCCGTTGAATCAGGGTGGCGGTTCCGAGTCCGCCACCGCAGCACATGGTGACCAGCCCGATTTCGGCGTCGCGACGTTCGAGTTCGGCGACGATCGTCGCGATGAGACGGGCGCCGGTGGCACCGACCGGGTGCCCGAGCGCGATCGCGCCGCCGTTGACGTTGACCCGGTCCAGGTCGGGCTTGAGCTCGCGCTCCCAGGCCAGGACCACGGAACCGAACGCCTCGTTGATCTCGAAGAGGTCGATGTCGTCGATCGTCATCCCGTTGCGGTCGAGCAGCTTCTGCGTTGCCGGAATCGGACCGGTGAGCATGATGATCGGGTCGACTCCGACCGTGGTCTGGTCGAGGATCCGGGCGCGGGCGCGCAGGCCGTGGGTATCGACCGCGTCCCGGGACGCGAGCAGGACACCGGCCGCGCCGTCCGAGATCGGCGACGAACTGCCGGCGGTGATCCGGCCGTTCTCCCGGAACGCGGTCCTCAAACCGGCCAGGGTGTCCAGGCTCGTGCCGGGCCGGACGGTCTGATCGGTCCTGCGGACCTCGCCGTCGAGCTCGAGGGGGATCATCTCTTCGTCGAACCGCCCGGCCTCGATGGCCTCGGTCGCCAGACGATGGGATCGGACGGCGAATTCGTCCATCTCCTGCCGGGTGATGCCCCACCGGTCGGCGATGAGCTCGGCGCTCTCGCCCTGGTGCACGAAGTCGTACTTCTCCCGCAGCTCGGCCGGCCACGGATCGCCGTAGAGCTCGGAGATCTTGGCCGGGGAGTTGATCGGCACGTGGCCCATGTGCTCGACGCCGCCGGCGATGACGAGGTCGTGCGTGCCGGACCCGACGAGGGCGGCACCCATCTCGACCGCGGTCTGCGCGGAGCCGCAACGGCGGTCGAGGACGACGGCCGGCACCTCGGGCGGGTATCCGGCCTGCAGCCATGCGTTGCGGCCGATGTTGCGGGACTGCTCACCGAAGGGCGCGGTGCAACCGACGACGAGGTCCTCCACTGCCGCCGGGGCCAGACCACTGCGGCGGATCAGATCCGTGTAGACCGCGCCGAGCATCTCGTTCGGATGCGTATCGCGGAACCACCCGCGTTCGGCGTGGGATCGGCCCATCGGGGTACGAGCCGCTTCGGCGATGATCACCTCGCGCGCGGAGCGCTGGAACGGGTTGGTTGCGTTGGTCATCAGATCACCGTTCCACCGTCGACGGGCAACACCTGGCCCGTGATGTACGAGGCGCCGTCGGAGGCGAAGAACACGAAGCTGGCCGAGATCTCGTTCGGCTCGGCCCAGCGCCTCAGCGCGACACGCTCGAGGGTCTTGGCCGCGAGCTTGTCGTTGCTGCGGATGTTCTCGGTCATCGGCGTGGCCGCAAGGGGCGCAATGGCATTGACGGTGACCTGTTTGCGGGCGAGCTCGCGGGCCAGCGACTTGGTCAGGCCGATGATGCCCGCCTTGGCCGCCCCGTAGTTGGCCTGGCCGATGGTGCCCTGCAGGCCGGCGGCGGAGGTGACGTTGATGATGCGCCCGGTGCCGTCCTTCGGCAGATAGGGCAGCACGGCTTTGCTGCACACGTAGCTGCCGACGAGGTGGATGTCGACGATGCGGCGGAAGTCGTCTTCCTCGAGATTCGGGAACATCGCCGGTGCGATGGCCCCGGCGTTGTTGACCAGGATGTGGACGACGCCGCCACCGAGTGCGGCGGCCTGTTCCGCCGCCGCGGCGGCCTGCGCGGCGTTGCGGACGTCGAGCACGGCGGATTTGGCGGTACCGCCGGCGGCAATGATCTCCGCGGCGACGGCGGCGGCCGCGTCCTCGTTGACATCGGTGACGAGGACGGCAGCGCCGGCGGCGGCGTAGGCGTGCGCCACGGAGGCGCCGATGCCGCTGCCCGCGCCGGTCACGAGGGCGGATCTTCCGGTGAGTTCGAACATCAGTAGCTCCTGGGAAGGCCGAGCACGTGCTCGCCGAGGTAGTTGAGAACCATTTCCTGGCTCAGCGGTGCGATGCGGGTCAGGCGCGCCTCACGGAAGTAGCGCGCGACGTGGTATTCCTCCGAGTAGCCCATGCCGCCGTGGGTCTGCAGGGCACGGTCGGCGGCCTGGAAGCCGGCGTCGGCGCACAGGTACTTGGCCATGTTGGCCTCGCGTGCACAGGGGCGGCCGTTGTCGTAGAGCCAGGTCGCCTTGCGCAGGACGAGCTCGGCGGCGTCGAGGTGGGCGAGGGAATCCGCGAGGGGGAACTGGATGCCCTGGTTCATGCCGATCGGGCGGCCGAACACCTCACGGTCGGTGGCGTACTGGGTGGCGCGGTGCAGGGCGGCACGGCCGATGCCGAGGGCCTCCGAAGCGACGAGCATCCGTTCCGGGTTGAGCCCGTCGAGGATGTACTTGAAGCCCTTGCCCTCCTCGCCGACCCGATCCTCGACGGGGATCTCGAGGCCGTCGATGAACAACTCGTTGGAGGTGACGGCGTTGCGGCCCATCTTCTTGATAGGGCGGATCTCGACCTTCGTCCGGTCCAGGTCGGTGAGGAAGAGCGTGAGACCGTCGGTCTTCTTCGTCACGTCCTCGAACTTGGTGGTGCGGGTGAGCAGGAGAATCTTCTCCGACTCCATCGCCTTCGAGATCCACACCTTGCGTCCGTTGACGATGTACTTGTCGCCGTCGCGCCGCGCGAAGGTGGTGATCTTGGTGGTGTCCAGGCCCGCGCCGGGCTCGGTGACCCCGAAGCACACGTGCAGGTCTCCGTTGACGATCCGCGGCAGGGTGCGCTGCTTGAGTTCCTCGGAGCCGTGCACGATCACCGGGTGCATGCCGAAGATCGACAGGTGCATCGAGCTGGCGCCGTTCATACCGGCGCCGGACGCGGCGACCTCCTGCAGCAGGATCGAGGCCTCGGTGATGCCCAGGCCGTGTCCGCCGTACTCCTCGGGGGTGGTGATGCCCAGCCAGCCACCCTTGGCGAACGCGTCGTAGAACTCCGTGGGGAATTCGTGGGCGGCATCCTTCTCCACCCAGTACTGCTCGTCGAACTTGCCGGCGAGTTCTCGTACCGCATCTCGGATCGTTGCCTGATCCTCGGTCAGATCGAAGTCCACAACACAGTCCCGTCGTCGTCGCTACCGTTTGGCATTAAGTTACTAAAGGACAGACCATTTAGTCAACGGTGACTCGGCCGGCCGCCGGCAGAAGAGGCAGATCCCGAGCGAGACGCTCGTTCCACACCTCCGGGCTACCGAACAGCTTCTCGTCGAGCTTGGCGCGCTTGTAGAACAGCTGCAGGTCGTGCTCCCACGTGTAGCCGATCGCGCCGTGCATCACGAGGGCACTGTCGGCGGCCTGGACCGCGCTCCGGGTCACCTGCGCCTTCGCGATCGCCGCATGCATCGCGCGCTCCCCGAGCCCGAGGTCCACCGAGGCCGCGGCATAGTAGGCGATGGACCGAGCAGCCTCCACGGACACGAGAATCGTTGCGGCAGCGTGCTTCATCGCCTGGAAGGAACCGATCGGCACACCGAACTGGTGGCGTGTTCGGCTGTAGTCCACTGCCAAGTGCAGCATCCGCTCCATCGCGCCGAGCGCGTCCGCGGAGACGAGCACGGCGGCGCGCAATCCCGCGTCGGTCAGCGCGGCCGGCGCGTCGACGTCGAGGCGCTGCGCGACGACGTTCTCGAACCGGAGGTCGGCCGCGCCCCGGGACGGATCGAGGAAGCGCCGCGGCGTGACAGTGACGCCCGGGTCTGCGACCCGGACGAGGTAGAGGGCCGTTCCGTCGCCGTCGTCGGCGGGGACGACGAGCCGGGCGGCCCGTTCGGCGCCGAGCACGGCGGACACGCGACCGGTCAGCACCCCTCGCTCGTCGACGCGCACGGCATCGCGGAGCCCGAGGGGGCGACTGGAATCGACTGCCAGGGAAGCGAATTCGCCACCGGTGAGTGCCGCGTCGGCGACATCAGGCGGCAACAGAGGGGCCGCGAGCACCGAGGCGGTCCACGCGCTCGCCGGTGCGGCATACCGGCCCAGCGCCTCGGCGGTCAGCGCGAGCTCGAGCAGACCGCCGCCCTGTCCGCCCATGTCCTCCGGCAGACCGGCCGAGAACCACCCCTCGTCCACGAACCTGCGCTCGAACTCTGCAGGTTCACCCGCTTCGCCCCACTTCCGCACGTTCGCGGGTGCCGCGAATCGCTCGAGCCAGCCGCCGAGGGCTTCGGTGAACATTTCCTGCTCTTCTGACAGCTCCCAACGCATGGAACTGGTCCTCTCGATGAGTCGGGGAATACCCTGCAAGATGAATGCAGCGACGATTCGATGGTATATTAGGTCTGACCGTTAGACCAGAGAGGGCGGGGAGTCATGTCACCAGCCGCACCGAGTACGACCCGGACCGGACGTTCCTCCATCCAGCTGACTCCGATGGAGGTTCCCAAGGCGTCGGATGTTCTTGCCAACGAGCTGCGCGAACGCATCCTCAGCGGCGAATACACCGAAGGGACCCCGCTTCCCCCGGAACGCGAACTCGTCGTCCAGACGAAGATGAGCCGGACCACGGTGCGCGAGGCTCTGCGCATCCTCGAGGTACAGGGCCTGGTACGAATCAAGGCGGGACGCGCCGGGGGTGCCTTCGTCCAGCGACCCGGCGAGCAGTCGATGGCCGACACCGTGGCGCTGCTCATCCGAGGACGCCAGATCCGCCTGGGTGCGCTGCTCGAAACGCGTGAGGCGATCGAACCGTTCTGCGCGCAACTGGCCGCCCGTCATCGGACCGACGAGGATCTCGCGCGGCTCGACGCCGCGAACGAGGACATCGCGGCCGCCGGCGACAAGCTCGACGCGTTCCTCCAGGCCAACGTCGACTGGCACATCGCCGTGGCCAGCGCGAGCCACAACGAACTGCTGTCGGGTCTGATGATCTCGCTGTCCCGTGCCATCTACGCTGCCACCGAGAACGAGGGTTTCATCGACGAGAAGGTCCGCGAGATCACCGTGAAGGCGCATCGTTCGGTCACCAGAGCGATCCGAGACCGCGACCCCGATGCTGCGGTCCGTCGCATGAGCCGCCACGTCCACTCGTACGCCGAGTCGATCCGGGAGTTCGAAGAGCGAACCGACATTCCACTGGACCAGGAGTCCTGAGCGACGCCCCTGCCCAGGCTCGCGGGCGTCCCCTCACCGGACAGAAACGATGGCCGCCCGTACCACTTCGGTACGGGCGGCCATCGTGTTGCCTACGTTCGTACGGCGCCCGGCTCCGCGCCGGGCACCACGGCGCGGATCTCCTCCCCCGCCTCCGGATTCTCGGCACCGGAC
>NZ_AJFC01000116.1:0-11856 GCF_000256505.1 Rhodococcus sp. P14
GGCGCCGGTCACCACGGCGCGGATCTCCTCCACCGCCTCCGGATTCTCGGCACCGGACAAGTCACCGGGATCGGTGCCCAACGCCGCCGCTCGCACCGCGCGGCGCAAGATCTTCGCCGACCGCGTCTTCGGCAGACGCGACACCCGATGAACCACGCTGGGCGCAAACGGCTTACCCAGCTCTGCGGCCACACTGGCGGCCAGCTCCCCCGAGATGTCCGTCCCGTCCGCCTCCGGGCGGGGCACCCAGAACGCCCAGACCGTTTCCCCCTTCTTCGGGTCCGGGACACCGACCGCCGCGGCCTCCGACACGGCCGGGTGCGCGGTCAGGACCGCCTCGACTTCCGCCGGAGCCAGGCGCTTGCCGGCCACGTTCATGACGTCGTCGGACCGGCCCCGGATGTACCACTGCCCGTCGCTGTCGACAAGCGCATAGTCTCCGTGCCGCCACATACCGGGGAACGTCGACCAGTACGCCTCGAGGTACCGCTCCTCGTCCTTCCAGACCCCGCGGGTCATCGACGGCCACGGCTGCCGGCACACCAGCTCGCCCTGTTCACCGCGCAGCGGACGGCCAGCATCGTCGACGACGTCGACGTCCATGCCCAGCGACGGACCGCCCAGCGAGCAGCTGCGGATCGGCTGCACCGGATACGGTGCGAGGAACGATCCGCCGACCTCGGTACCGCCGGAGAAGTTGATGATCGGGACGCGGCCACCGAACACCTCGCGTGCGAGCCACTCGTACGAGTCCGGGTCCCACGGCTCCCCGGTCGAGCCGATCGTGTGCACCGAGGACAGGTCGTACCGTGCGGCGACATCGCTTCCCTGCCCGCGCAGCGTCCGGATGAGCGTCGGCGAGACTCCGAGCATCGTCACTCGATGCCGTTCGGTCAGCTGCCACAGCCGGTCCCGGTCCGGTACGTCCGGTGAGCCCTCGTACAGCAGCAGCGTCCCCCCGTTGGCATGCGTGCCGACGATCGACAACGGACCCATGATCCAGCCCATGTCGGTGATCCAGCAGAACACTCCGCCCGGCTTCAGATCGAACGAGTACGCCACTTCGCTCGCCGTCTTCACCAGGAACCCGGCGTGGGTGTGAACGGCGCCCTTGGGCTTGCCGGTCGTGCCGGACGTGTAGGCCAGCGCGAACGGCTCGGAGGCGTCCATCGCCTCGATCGGACCCGCATCACGGCTCGCGCGCAGTCCGGTCCAGGACATCTCGTGCTCACCCGATCCTGCTCCGGCACCGAGGTTGTCGACCACGACCACCGACTTCACCGTGGGGCAGGTCCTCAGGGCCTCGTCGAGGGCCGGCTTCATCGCGACCGACTTGCCCCGGCGTACGGTGCCGTCCGCAACGACCACCACTTTCGCATCCGCATCCTGAATGCGGGACGCGATCGCGCTGGGCGCAAACCCCGAGAACAGCGGCACGAGAACCGCACCGAGCCGGGCGACCGCGTACACCGACACGACGGCCTCCGGAATCATCGGCAGGAACAAGGCGACAGCGTCGCCCCGGCCCACTCCCAGCTCCCGCAGTCCCGCGGCCGCACGCTCCACCTCCGCCTCCAGCTCGCGATATGTCAGCGTGCGGACAGTGCCGTCCTCCGCCTCGTGCACGACGGCGAGCCGATCGGCGGCCACCGGATCCGCGGCCCAGCGCCGCAGGCACGCATCGACGACGTTCGTCCGTCCGCCGACGAACCAGTCGGGATGCTCGATGCCGCGCGAGGTGTCGAGAACTTCGCGATACGGCACGTGGAACGGCAGCTCGAGATCACGGACCACCGCATCCCAGTACCACCGCACGTCGGCGACGGAACGGGCACGCAACTCGTCCAGGCCGCCGAGGCCGTGCGCGCGGGCGAGCCGCGTGACGTTGGCGTTGTCGACGTAGTCGGCAGTGGGGACCCACGTGTAGTCGGACATTGTCAGCTCCTCGGCATCTCGAGCATGCGCTCGGCGACGATGTTGCGCTGGATGAAGGTGGAACCACCGGCGATGGCGGTGCCGCGCGCCTGATACGCCAGCCGGAGCCAGCGCGACGTTCGCTGCTGCTCGTCGTCGAGCGCGAACTGGCCGCCGGCGGGCTCGAGGGACAGACGGAAATCCGCCAGTTCTTCGACGAGCGGGCAGAAGAACAGCTTGCCGATCGACGTCACCGGACCGGGTGGGCCGTCGTTCGCCGCCAAGGTGATCACGCGCTGGCCGATGAGATAGTGCACGAGCGCGCGGCCGTAGAGGTCCGCGACCTTCTGCCGGATCACCGGATCCGAACCGAGCGGGCGGCCGGACTCGTCGGTCATCTCTGCGATGTCGCCGACGATGTCGTCGACGGCCCGTTTGGTGTTGACCCGGCCGGTGGCGATCGCCACTCGCTCGTAGGCGAGCGTGCCCATGGCCACCTTCCACCCGCCGTCGACGTCGCCGACGACGAGATCGTCGGGGATGAACACGTCGTCGAGAAAGACCTCGTTGAATTCGGCCTCACCGAGCATATGAGCGAGCGGGCGAACCGTGATTCCCTCGCTGTCCATGGGGA
This sequence comes from Rhodococcus sp. P14, assembly GCF_000256505.1. Lineage (NCBI taxonomy): Bacteria > Bacillati > Actinomycetota > Actinomycetes > Mycobacteriales > Nocardiaceae > Rhodococcus > Rhodococcus sp. P14. The sequence continues at coordinate 2,549 of NZ_AJFC01000116.1, forward strand.
CGAGGAAGAAGGTGATGCCCTTGTGACGTGGCCCCCCGCCCGTGCGCGCGAGCAGGATGGCATGAGCCGCGATGTGAGCGCGGCTGGTCCAGATCTTCTGCCCGTTGATCTTCCATCCGCCGTCGACCTTCGTGGCCTTGGTGCGCAGTGACGCGAGGTCGGACCCGGCCTCCGGTTCGGAGAACAACTGGCACCAGATCTCGTCTCCGGTGAGGATCGGGCGGAGGAACCGTTCCTTCTGGGCCGGTGTGCCGAAGTCGATGATGGTGGGACCGGCGAAGTCCTCACCGATCGTGTTCAGTCGCTCCGGCGCGCCCACGCGATCCATCTCCTCGGTGAAGATGGCTTTGCGAATGGGGTCGGCAGCCTGCCCGCCGTACTCCTTCGGCCACGACATTCCTCCGTAGCCGGCGTCGAAGAGCAACCGCTGCCATTGTCGCCAGAACGGGACCTTGTCGACCAGATCCACCGGTTCGGGCCAGGGCAACGTCGTGACTGCGTTCTCGGCCCATTCTCGGACTTCTGCGCGGAACCGGGCTTCGTCCGGGGAATCAGCGAGCTCCATAGAACCCCTCCTCACATATTTAGGCCAAATGATACTATAGGTCAGTCCAAAAGAGGAGGACCGTGATGCCAGAACCACTCCACTGCGGCGAGGTGGACCGAGTCGAGTACGACGTCGAGCGCGGCAAGATTCGTGAGTTCGCCCGTGCGACGTTCACCACCGATCCTGCCCACACGGACCGGGCCGCCGCGCACGCCGCCGGATTCGCCGATGTCCCCGCGACTTTGACCCACACGGTCGTCGCCGGACACCAGCGCGACCAGCGCAGGTTTGTCGAAACGCTCGGCCTGGCGCTCGAACGAGTGGTGGTCGGCTCGGTGAAGTGGACATACCTTCGACCCCTGATTGCAGGCGACCACGTCGTCGGCACGCGGCGCGTCGTCGACGACGCGCGGCGCGAGGGCAAGCGCGGCGGATCGATGCGCGTCGTAACGCTGGAGACCGAATACGTCGACGCCGACGGTGATCCGGTGGTGCGACTGGAGGAAATGCTGATCGAACGAGGAGAACAACGATGAGAGCACCTACGAAGGCCCGCATCGGTGCGGTCGTCGACACGCGTGTCGTCGGCCCGATCACCCAGACGGACATCGTGCGATTCGCCGGCGCCGGAGGCGACTTCAACCCCCTGCACCACGATCCGGAGTTCGTCGCGACGTCGGGTTTTCCGGGCGTCATCGCGATGGGCCAGATGCAGGCCGGGATCCTGGCCGGCTGGCTCTCCGACATCTTCGGCGTCGAGCACGTCCGGGCTTTCGGCGTCCGCTTCGTCGCGCCGGTCTTCCTGGGCGACACCCTGACCGTCGGTGGGACGATCACGGCGATCACCGAGACCGATGGGGAGGCGCGGGCCGAGCTCGATCTCGTCGTCTCCGGAGCGAAGGGGCCGGTGGTCACCGGGTCGGCGACGGTCGTCGTCGCCGAGGCCTGACAGCTCGCTGACCGGATTCCAAGGCCGCGTATTCGGCGACCCGGATCCCGCACACGACGTCGTGGATCCGCAGCCGCGACGCGGCCCGCACGCAGCCGGCGACGATCGCGTACACCGTCGTCGCCAGCGGAGAATTCCACCGGCAGTTGCCGCCACCGGGGGTCGGTCGGCGACGACGGGTACATCGCACCCCCGTGTCCGGGCACCGTGTCAGCGTCGGGGCAGGACGGGCATGGCGCGATGAGCGCAGGTGAACTCCTGGTCGGTCGTGGCGTAAGCCACTCGACGAGCTACCAGGAGTTCACCTGCCTTTCAACCTTCATGGGCGTTGGGCACCGGCAGCCAACTCTGCCGCGATGCGCTTGCGGAGGAGGGGTTTCTGAATCTTCCCGGTGGCGGTCATGGGCAATTCGGCGACCACCTCGACGCGTTCAGGGGCCTTCTGAATCGCAACTCCCCGCTCCAGCAGATAGTTGCGGAGATGGTCCAGGGTGGGAGCATTCTGCTCCTCCTTGGGCACCACGTAGCAGCACACCTTCTCCCCGAGCCGCTCGTCGGGCATCCCCACTACGGCGAGAGCGAGGATATCGGGGTGCTCTGCCAACTTGTCCTCGACCTCACGCACACTGATGTTCATGCCGCCGCGGATCACGATGTCTTTGGTTCTGCCGGTAACCCGGACGAACCCATCGGCATCCATGACTCCGAGATCTCCGGACCTCGAGAATCCTTCGGGAGTAAAGAGTTCCGCAGTGTCCTCGGGCCGGTTCAGATACTCGATCATATGCGAGGGCCCGCGATAGGCGATGTCGCCCTCACTCCCCCGTGCCACCTCGAGGCCGTTCTCGCCCACAACCTTGACCTCTGCCCCCGGCAGCGCGGCGCCGTCGGACGTGACCGCCCGGCTCGGGTCGTCCTCGACGGTGCAGGTCGTCGTGGTGAGGTTCTCACTCCTCCCGTACAGCGACAGGATGGCGGTGGTGGGCAGGTCGGACTTCGCCTTCTCCACCACGGCCGCCGGGATCGGGGAGCCGGCGCACACCCAGACCCGGAGGGAGGAGAGATCGGCGTCCGGATCCTCTTCGGCCGCAGCCAACAACGTCTGCAGGAAGGTGGTGGCCGTGACCGCGGCCGTACATCCGAACTTCTTGATCTCGGCCAACCCGCGCTCGGGGTCCCACTCCGCCATGATGTGGGTCGCCGCGCCGCTGAGCAGAGGGATGAGCACACTGGTGACGAGCCCTGTGGTGTGCGTGATCGGGGACGGCCCGAATTGGACATCCGCCTCGGTGTGCCCGAAGGCCGTCTTCAGCGCACGTGCGCCCGAAGCGTAGGTGTTGAAGGTGTGGAGGCAGCCCTTGGGACGCGACGTGGTTCCGGACGTGTACACGATGACGAACGGATCGTCGGGGTGGGCACGGAAGTCGAGCTCCGTGTCGATGACGTCCAGGTCCGCGTCCACGACGAGGCTCTCGAGAACCTCGATGTCCCGCTCGGCAAGTGTCTGACGGCTCCCGTCCGAAGCGCGCACCGCGATGATCGTCTCCAGCGTCTGCGACGACCGCCGGATACCGTCGAACATCGACACATAGTCGAAGCCCTTGAACTGTGCCGGCGCGATCGCCATCCGGATCGAGGCGTCGGCGACAACGTGTGACACCTCATCCGCCCGGTAGATCGGCATGATCGGCACCGTCACCACGCCGAGCCGAGCGAGCGCAGCTGCGACGACGACGAACTCCCCCCAGTTGGGCAGTTGAACGGCGACACGGTCGCCGGCCCGGAGCCCTGTTCGGTGGAGGCCGAGCGCCAGCCGCTGCGACTTGTCGTAGAGCTGCGAGAAAGTCAGCTCCTGCGTGCCGTCGGTGACGAAGATCTTGTCGGGACTGCTCTCGGCACGTGCCCGCAGAAGCTCGGTGAGGTTCTCGTCGGCCCATTGGCCACTGGCATAGAACTCCTCTACCTGCTGAGGGGTGTATCGGCCGAGGTTTCGTTCGCGCGTCATGGAGGATTCCGTCCTTCTTGCTCTGCCACACGTTCACGTAAAGATTAGAATGGTTAGACCGAAGTGGCAACCACCTTCGGTGACATTCGCGAGCGCTCATCGCACCCGTCGGTCGATCGGCAAGCAAAGGGGCCTAGAGATGTTCACCATCGACGGCACACTGTTCAACCGATGTCGCATGCCGTCCGCATCCCTCGAGGCCGTCGCCGGGCCGGCAATAAGCGCGGTTCCTGTCGACGGCGGCACCGCAGGAGACGACCCTGGAGCCTTCATCGCATTTTCCACACAGGCGAACGCTTCTCACGAAAAGCCGTGACACCTTCGACGAGATCCTCGGTAGTGAATGCAAGGGCCAGTTGAGACTGCAGCGTCGCAAGTGCGTCCGGCAGCGACATGTCACGAGTGTTGTTGATCGCATCCTTGCCCAGGCGCATCAACAGCGGTGACTTTCTCGCCAGTCGGCGCGCCCACGCACACACCTCCGCATCGAAGTCGCCGTCCGGGAACACGCGATTCACCAGTCCCAGTTCGCGAGCTTCCGCGGCGGTGAGCTTCTCTCCATACATCATCAGCTCATTGGCCTTGAGCCGGCCGACGTTCCGGTAGATGAGCGCGGAGATCATGAACGGGAAGACGCCGACATTGATCTCCGGGCACCCGAAGTGAGCCGACTCCTTGGCCAGCACGAAGTCGCAGGCGAGCGCGAGCCCGAACGCACCCGCAAGCACGTCGCCACCGGCGGCGCAGATCACCGGTTTCCCGAGACCGCCGATGAGTCGGTACAACCGCGGGAAGCGGTCCAGGCCCGCATACTTGACGATCGTCGGGGTGTCGCTCGCGAACGCCTTCAGGTCCCCGCCCGCCGAGAAGACCTTCTCGTGCGACGAGGCCAGCACGACAACCCGCACATCGTCGTCCGCCCGCGCGCGCTCGAGCGCGGCCAGGAGTTCGTCCAACAGGTCGTCGGACAAAGCGTTGCGGGTTTCCGGGCGGTCGAGAGTGAGGACGGCGACGTGCTCGTCGACGTCGTATCGCACGGGGTGAGCCATACTGCCCATCCTTCCATTTTGGTCTTACCATTCGACCCTAGCGTCGCGATCAGATGGAGACAAGAGCCGATCGCAGCGATTCCCGCCAAGGGGTTGACGGGATTGGACTGACCATATACATTGAAGGGGAGCCGCAGACGGCGACCGGACGTCCCGGCGATGCAACTCTCTATACTGTGTGTTGTGCCACAGGGAGGCGCGACGGCGTCGCCGCCGTCCGTGTGGCCGCCGTGGCGCGAGGAGTAGTGAGTGGTCATTTCGACGAGTTCGTTCGAGCTTGCCGAGCAGGCAATTGCAGAACTGCAGGAACTACTCGGAAGCGAGTCGAACCTGGTTCGCCCGGCCGGTGGCGCGCCCGACCCCGCGGTGATCCGCGCATTCGCAGCCCGCACACTCCGGGAGGGCGCCAACTCCCCCGAGCAGGCGGTGCGGCTCGCCGAACTCGTCATACGACTCGACGCCGCCGAACGTGACGACATTGCGCGTCGCCTGCGCGTGCACACCGAGCAGTTCGAGGCGCTCCAACACGCGATGCGCACCATCGACGCCGGAGCCGACCAGATCGCACGGACCGTGACGCAGGAACTGTGCACGAACCTCGGATACGCCAAGGCCATGTTCTCCGTCGTCCGCGGTTCCATCTGGTCACCCATCGCGCTCGCCGTCCATCCGGAACTGACAGGGGATTTCCACCCACTTCTCGAGGCCATCGACGGTCGGGAGATCTCCCTGCGGGAAGCCCCGCGGGAAGCCGAACTGGTCCGACGTCGCCGGCCGTACGCAGTGGAGGCGGCCGACACCTACCGGCACACGTACCGCCCCCTCATAGACCTGTCGCGTCCGGCGGGATACATCGCCGTTCCCGTCGTCGTCGGCTCCCGCGCAGTGGCGATGATCCACGTCGACCGGCAGAGCGACGGACTGTCCGACACCGACGTCCACATCGTCGGCGCGCTCGCCGCGATGTGCGCCTCGTCGAAGGAACGCGCCGACCTGCGGCAGCAGATCCATGCGCGCAACGAGCACGTCGAGGCCGAGATCCAACGTCTCACCCGGGCAATACGGCACCTCGAGCAGGCACCCGTCACGATGCCGGAACTTGGTACCCGTGAACTGTCCCGCTCCGACGTAGCGGCCCTGGACAGTGGGTCGCGGGACCCGGGCGTTCGGCGCGCGCAGTCGCTGACCACTCGCGAGCGCGAAGTGCTCACCCTCCTGGCGACCGGGGCGACCAACGCGGCAATCTCCCGGCGGCTCTGCATTTCCGACGGCACCGTCAAGAGCCATGTCCAGCGGATCTTCAAAAAGCTCGGGGTATCGACGCGCGCCGAGGTGGCAGCGCTGTACGCCAACGCCAAGACGGTGACCGGTGGCGCCTGACGTACCCGAAGCGCATGCACATCCGGACATGAACACCGGGGACGCCGAGCTCGATCGCGCCATCTCGGACATCCTCACCGACATGCGCACCGCGACCACCGAACGCGCCACCGAGCTCGGCCGGCGCCTCGTCGTTCTCCTCGATCACAGAAAGGCCTTCGCGGAGAAGCGGTCCGCCGAGATCGGTGCACTTGCGTCAGGCATCGATCGTGCCGTCCATGCCCTGGACGATGCCGCCTCGAGTGCGGAACTCCTGCGACGCGCGTGCGAGCGTGTCGCCGAACTCTGCTCTGCGCGGAAGGTCCTCCTGTCTCGGCTCGAGGGAGATCGAATCGTTCCCGTGATCTCCTTCAGCACCGACCCCGGCACGTCGCCGTCGCTGCCCCCCGGGTTCGACCTCGTGCCGGGTTCGCCCGAAGCGCACGCGCTCGCGACGAACACGGTCACGGTAGACGAAGTGGTTGCCGAGTCGTTCCGAGATGCCCTGGGCGACAATGGTTTCTCTACCGCTCCGGTCGTCGTCGACGGGAAGGCAACTGCGCTCGTGCACGTCGACACAGTGCTGGACGGTCCACGACGCCACGCCCTGAGCGTGTTCGCGGAAATGCTCGGCGGCTGCTTCGAGCGGGTCGGCCTCGAATCGCGACGCGAACGCCAGGACCTTCTCCTCCGCGAGAGCGCCCGGCGGTGGGGCAGCGACACCGACTTCGACGCGCTGCTCCCACGCGACACGCCCGACAGCGCGCCGTCCCACACAGAACACGACGACGTGGACCGGCGCCTGCTCGATCCGCTCACCGAGCGCGAAGCGGACGTCGTTCGGCTGATCCTCACCGGCGCTTCGAACGCCGCGATCGCCGCCGAGCTGGTCATCACCGTTGACACGGTCAAGTCGCATGTGAAACGCATCCTCCGAAAACTGGGCGCTACCAACCGCGCCGAACTGATCGCGAAGTATCAGTCCACCCCGCGGTGACTCGGCGTCTCCGACACCGTGACTCGTCCAGGCGTGGTGGGCCCGGCGATGCAGGCCCACTGCGCCGCGTCGTCAGGCGTCCGAAGGTGGCACGGTCACCGTGATGGTGTCCACCTCGGGGGTCAGCACGAGCTGGCAGGCGAGGCGAGAGCACGGCTGGACGCCGTCGAGAAACTCGAGAAGATCCTGCTCCTCTGCCGTCGGCTGCCCGAACACCGCGGCGGAGTCCTCGTCCACGTACACGTGGCAGGTGGCGCACGAGCAGCTGCCGCCGCATTCGGCGACGATGCCGGGAAGGTTGTTGCGTACCGATCCGTCCATAACGCTCTGGCCGGCCGGGACGTCGACGGACGACGTCGAGCCGTCCGGAAGCTGGTACACGACAGTGGGCATGGCGATCTCCTTCAGGTTCGACCGGTGAACATCTGCGCGGCCGCCTCGCGGGGCCGAGTGCCGTACCCGGAAGGTGCGGCGCGTTCTCCATGTCCACATTGTGTCGCCGGTCACTCGGCGTACGCATCACCACATCGACCGATTACCCCCCTCCCCGAGGGTGAAAGTTGCGGCCGGACCGGCACGGGGCAGCGGGGGTGACCGGGCACACATCCCCCGTTAGGTGGACAACTTTCGTTCGCTGGTGTGATGCCCCTCACTCTAACGGCTGACAGGCTGAACTCACTCCAGTCAGCGTGAGCGCCGCAACGTACGGCGCTACATCTCACCGCACCACGAAGATCTCACTGCACCACGAAGGGGAATCGATGAGCACTACAGAGCAGGTCACGGAGCTGATCCCGGACACCGTCGCCCGTCAGATCGTCCTTCCCGAAGGACACCGGGACAACGACGCGTTGTTCGACGCCTACCGTTGGCTGCGCGAGAACAACCCGCTCGGCCGCGCCGTGGTCGAGGGGTACGACCCGCTGTGGCTGGGGAGCAAGCACGCCGACATCATGGAAATCGAGCGCCAGCCCGACATCTTCACGAGCGCGGGCGGCGAGGACAAGGGGTCCGTCAACCCGATCCTGGCGAACCAGGCCGGCGACGAGTTCACCAAGAGCATCAACAACGGCAGTCTCCGCATCCTGGAGACCCTCACCTACCTCGATCCGCCGGAGCACACCGAGATCAAGGACATCGCGATCGACTGGTTCCGGCCGACCAACCTCGCAAAGTGGGAAGCCACCATCCGTGACCTCGCCAAGGCGTCCGTCGCCCGACTCCTCGATACGGACGGCCGGATCGACTTCGTCAAGGACTTCGCCCTGAACTACCCGCTGCACGTCATCATGAGCCTGTTCGGGGTGCCGGAAGAGGACGAGCCCCGCATGATGGCCCTGACACAGGAGTTCTTCGGGACGGCCGACCCCGACGCCGTCCGTGAGGATGTCGAACCGCTCACCCCGGACGCCGCCGCCAAGCAGTGGGTGGCCACGATCCAGGACTTCTACGCGTACTTCGAACGGCTGCTCCAGGATCGCCGCGCCAACCCTAAAGACGACCTCGCGACGATCATCTCCCTGGCCCGCGACAAGGACGGTGAGTACTACCCGAACGAGATGGCCTACGGCTGGTTCATCGCCATCGCGACCGCGGGCCACGACACCACCTCGAGCACCCTCGCAGGCGGCGTGCTCGAGCTCGGCCGCCACCCGGACCAGCTCGCCAAGGTGAAGGCCGATCTGGCGCTCGCTCCGCACCTCGTGAACGAGTCGCTGCGCTGGGCCTCGCCGGTGAAGCACTTCATGCGTCAGGCGACGCAGGACTACACGCTGCGCGGCCGCGACATCAAGAAGGGCGACCGCTTCATGCTGCTGTACCAGTCGGGCAACCGCGACGCGGAGGTCATCCCCGACCCCGATCGCTTCGACATCACCCGCCGGCCCAACAAGCACATCGCCTTCGGCTACGGCCCGCACATGTGCATCGGCCAGCATCTGGCGAAGCTGGAACTGCGCATCATGTTCGAGGAACTGCTCCCCCACATCGAGTCCCTCGAGCTGGTGGACGAGACCAAGATGATCCAGACCAACTTCGTCGGTGGACTCAAGAACATGCCCGTCAAGATCGAGTTCACCGGGTAACACGATGCTCACGCCACACCCGTCACCCACCGTGGTGATCGTCGGGGCCGGGCATGCCGGCGGCACACTCGCCGGCATGCTGCGGCAACAGAAGTTCGACGGCCGCATCGTCCTGTGCGGGGAGGAAGCACATCTGCCGTATCACCGGCCGCCGCTGTCGAAGAAGTACGCCGACGACGAGTTCGTGCAATGGCTCAAGCCGGATTCCTTCTACGCCGACAACGCCATCGAGACCCGGCTGGGCGATCCGGTCGTGCACATCGACCGGGACGCGCGAACCGCGACGACATCATCCGGCGAGATCCTCCAGTACACGAC